>CAYREJ010000013.1:0-13517 GCA_964423235.1 uncultured Acidobacteriota bacterium
GTCTTACCAATGTTAAAATAGGCAACCTCCATTTATTATAGAGTTGATGTTAAAGAGGAATGATCTTTGCGAGCTTTGCGAGCTTTGCGTGAAAAAATTATTTAAGTATGCACGCAAAGGGCGCAGCAAAAAGAAGTTAAGAAGTTAGGAAGCTAAGAATTTAAGGAAATAAAATGATCTTTGCGAGCTTTGCGTGCTTTGCGTGAAAAAATTATTTGAAGTTTCTCGCAAAGGCGCAGAGAACAAATACCTCAAACTCGCAATAAAATAATAGATCGTCGCTATATTTACAAAGGATTTTTTTTCAATTAAAATTTATAATCAAAAAAATTTAATATTGCAAAGGAGTAAATTATGGCTTGGAAAGAATTAAAAGTCGAAGAGGTTTATAGAAGGATTGATGCTTCAATGTTAGGTTTTCAAACCACCAGTGATTTAAAGCCTCTTACGGAGTATATAGGTCAGGAAAGAGCGATTGGAGCGATTAAGTTTGGACTGGGGATGAAATGTCCCGGTTATAATATTTATTTAGCAGGACCTGTAGGAACTGGTAAAACAACATTGATTAAAAGCATATTGAAGGAATATGCTAAAAATTTACCGAAGCCTACGGATTGGTGTTTTGTAAATAATTTTAAAGATGAATATCAACCGAAAGCTTTATCATTTCCGGCTGGTCAAGGTAAAGTTTTTCAAAATGAGATAAGGGAATTATTAAAGCAGATAAGGAATTCATTAATAAAAGTCTTTGAGAGCAAGCAATATCAGGAGGAGCAACAATCGATAATAGAGGCATTAGATAAGAGGAGCCAAGAATTATTTCAAGCGATTCAACAAAAAGCATTAGAAGAGAATTTTCAAATTCAAGCTACATCAGCTGGGATTACGAGCTTATACATTTATCGTGGGAGAGCAATAACAGCGGAAGAATTTGAGAAATTAGATGAGCAGAAGAAGAAGGAGATAATGCAGAAGAAAGAGAAGATAGATCAAGCAATAAGGGAGGTAGCGCATCAAGTAGCTTTACTGGAAAAGGAAGCCAAAGCGAAATCGGACAAGTTGAAGAGGCAAACAGCTGCTTATGCAATTGAGCCATTATTTGATGAACTAAAGAAAAAATATAGGGATAGAGCTGATGTATGCGAATATTTAGAGGATGCAAAGCAATATGTAATAATGCATATAGAAGAAATTATAGGTAGCAAGAAAGAAACGACACAGATAGCTAAAGGGTATTTAACGGCATCATCAGCTTTTGATGTAAATGTTATAGTAGATAATTCAGAGACTGAGGGGGCGCCCGTTGTATTTGAGCCGAATCCTACATTTGTAAATGTATTTGGCAGCATAGAAAGGAAGATGCAGATGGGGATTTTAGTAACTGATTTTACGATGCTGAGAGCAGGTTCCTTGTTGAAAGCCAATGGTGGCTTTTTAGTAGTTGAAGCATTGGATGTTTTGCGTTTTCCATTTGTATGGGATACTTTAAAAAGGACTTTAGAAACACAGCAAGCTCGGATTGAAGATATTAGTCAAGTTTATGGATTAGTAGGAGCTACCGCTATCAGGGCTGAGCCTATACCCATTGATGTAAAAGTAATTATGATTGGCAATCCTTTAATATATCATCTTTTATTGCATTATGATGAAGATTTTACTAAGTTATTCAGAGTAAAAGCAGATTTTGATACTGAAATAGATAATAATAAGGATAATGTGATGCAATATGCTTTATTTGTAAGGACTATGTGTGAGGATAATGAACTAAAGCCTTTTAGTAAAGAGGCAGTGGCAAAGATAGCTGAGTATGGAGCGAGGTTAGCGGGAAATCAAAATAAGTTATCCATTCAGTTAGGTCAAATATCAAATATTGTAAAGGAAGCATCTTATTGGGCAGCGGTTGATGGAAAGGAAGTAGTTTCTGCTGAATATGTAGAGAAAGCGATTAATGAGAAAATTTATCGTTCAAATCGGGTAGAGATGAAGATAAGGGAATTGATTTTAGATGGGACGCTGATAGTTCAGACGGAGGGAAAAGAAGTGGGACAGGTAAATGGTTTAGCTGTGTATGAATTGGGAGATTACACTTTTGGAAAGCCGAGCCGGATAACCTGTGAGACATTTATTGGTCAAGAAGGGGTTATCAACATAGAGAGGAAGGCAAGATTAAGTGGTTCTACTTATGATAAAGGAGTATTGATACTCAGTGGATATTTGGGGAGGCAGTATGCGAAAGATAAGCCTTTGACATTATCAGCCAGTATGGCTTTTGAGCAGAGTTATGAAATTATTGATGGGGATAGTGCTTCGGCGGCGGAGCTAATAGCATTGCTGTCCAGTTTAGCGGAAGTAGGACTCAGACAAGATCTTGCTATTACTGGTTCAATTAGTCAAAAGGGACAAATCCAGCCAATAGGAGGTGTCAATGAAAAAATTGAAGGTTTTTATTATGTATGCAAAGCAAAGGGTCTTACAGGACAGCAAGGAGTTATAATTCCTGCAAGGAATGAAAAGCATCTTATGTTAAATAAAGAAGTAGTGCAAAGTATTGCAGAAGGGAAATTTCATATTTATAGTGTAGAAACTATTGATGATGCGATTGAATTATTGACTGGAATGCCTGCCGGTAAAAAGAATGAGAAAGGGGAGTTTGAGCCCGGCACATTCCATTGGCTTGTTGATAAGAAATTAAGAGAGTTTGCAAAGATAATAAAATCAGTTAGTAAGCCTCAAAAAAAGGAAACAGAGGAGGGATAAGGATGAAAAGGAATTTATTTAAATTGGTTCTTTTTTTATTTTTAATTTCTTCTTTAGCATCAGAAGAAGCATACAAAGTAAAAATAGATTTTAATGTAAGGGTGAAGATGAGAGATGGAGTGGAATTATCGGCGGATGTATATAGACCGGATGCGGAGGGAAAATTTCCTGTAATTTTGTCAAGAACTCCTTATAATAAGAATGGACAGCGAGCATTGGAATTTGGGAGGTATTTTGGTGAACATGGTTATGTTTATGTGGAAATGGATGTAAGAGGTAGGGGAGATTCAGATGGAGTATTTGTCCCTTATAGAAATGATGGTAGGGATGGATACGACGCAATAGAATGGTGTGCAAACCAGCCTTGGTCTACAGGAAAAGTAGGAACGATTGGAGGTTCCTATTTAGGGAAGATACAATGGCTAACAGCATTATTGAAACCTCCTCATTTAATAACAATGATTGTAATGGTTTCGCCTTCAGACCCATTTGTAGAATGGCAAACCGGACTTCCTCTACCGATGGATATTAGCTGGTATCATGTTGTAGGAGGAAGAATGCTGCAGAATGAAGCAGCTGTTGATTGGAGTAAAATTCATTGGCATCTTCCCATATATACTATGGATGAAGCTGCTGGACGCCCAAATCCTTATTGGAAACAAATGGTTCAGCATTCTCAATTGGATGAATGGTGGCAACCCCTCCGATACCAAGACAAGTTTGATAAAATCAAAGTTCCTGTATTTCATATTTCTGGATGGTATGATGATGAACAAATAGGAACTCTAATTAATTTCATGGGAATGACTTCTTCTGCTGCGACAGAAGAAATAAGAAGAAGCCAGAAATTGCTGATGGGACCTTGGCCTCACGGATTATTAAAGGCTAAACAAAAATTAGGAGATATTGATTTCGGACCCGCTTCCGTTGTTGATTTTAAAGCCCTTTTTTTACGCTGGTTTGATTACTGGCTTAAAGGGATTGATAACGGCATTATGAAAGAAGCTCCTGTGAAAGTATTTATTATGGGAGAAAATAAATGGTTAGAAGAAAAATCCTGGCCAATTCCTAATACCAAATGGGTTAGTTATTATCTTCATAGCAAAGGGAGGGCTAATAGTTTATATGGAGATGGGGAGCTTTCATTAGACCATCCTAAAGATGAACCATATGA
This sequence comes from uncultured Acidobacteriota bacterium, assembly GCA_964423235.1. Classification (GTDB taxonomy): domain Bacteria; phylum Acidobacteriota; class HRBIN11; order MFGW01; family MFGW01; genus CAYREJ01. Next base: position 3,932 of record CAYREJ010000013.1, read on the forward strand.
CACCTATACTTATGATCCAAAGAATCCTGTTCCTTTTATTACGGAGCCTTCTTTCGCCCAGATAGGGGGACCGGATGATTATAGACCGATAGAAAGAAGAGATGATGTTTTAGTTTATGATAGTAAGCCTATTGAAAAAGAGATTACTATTTGCGGTCCAATTAAGCTTAAATTATATGCTGCATCTTCAGCACCTGATACTGATTTTATGGGCAAATTATTAGATGTGTGGGAAAATGGTTTTGCTCAAAGGTTAACTGATGGGATGATAAGAGCTCGTTTTCGAAACGGCATGGATAAACCAGCACTAATTGAACCCGATAAAGTCTACTTGTATGATATTGATTTATGGAACACTTGCCAGACTTTTAAAAAGGGTCATAGAATAAGATTAGAAATTTCATCAAGTGCTTTTCCTAAATATGATAGGAACCCTAATACGGGTGAACCTTTAGGAATGACTACTAATATGAAGATTGCGAAGCAGAAAATTTACCATAACTTAAAATACCCTTCCCATGTAATTCTTCCATTATTACTTATTGTGCCTGGTTGGAGAGTTAAAAAGAAGAAAAAAATAAGACCAATGAATTTACTACTTGTTCTGTTCATTTTTACTAGTATTTCTCTTGCGGATAACAATATTGATTTTGATAAATTCTTCTATGATGCTACAATGAGAATTGATTATTATCATATAGGAGATGCAAAGGAAGAATTTATTACTTTGGATAAAATTTATAAACAAGGAGTTTGGGCGGGTAGCAAAATTAATTTATTAGATTTATTTAACAACGGAAGATATTTTTTGAAAGTTTATGATTATGATACTAATCAATTAATTTTTTCAAAAGGTTTTGATAGCTATTTTGGAGAATATAAAACGAGCCCACCTGCAATTAAAGGGATAAAGAGAACTTATCATGAAAGCTTGCTAATTCCTTATCCCAAAAGAAAGATTCAATTCACAATAGAATTAAGAGATAGAGGAAATGTTCTCCGTCAGATATTTAATGAGGTAATTGACCCTGAGTCAATTTATTTGATTAATGAATCTCCGCAGACAGATGTTAAAGTAATTGAATTAATTAAAAATGGTGAGCCCTCAGAGAAAGTTGATTTAGCATTTATTGCAGAAGGATATACCAAAGATGAAGAAGGAAAATTTAATAAAGATTTGGGAAGGCTTACTGAAGTTTTTTTTAGCCAACAACCTTATAAATCATTAAAAGATAAATTTAATGTTTATGGAATTTTTAAAGCTTCATCGGAAAGTGGAAGTGATGAACCAAGTTATGGAAGTTTCAAAAATACCGTTTTAAATACTACTTATGATTCACTGGGTTCTGAGAGGTATTTGCTTACTGAAGATAATAGAGCTTTGAGAGATATAGCTTCTGTTGTTCCCTATGATGCTTTGATAGTTTTAATTAACTCTAATCGTTATGGAGGAGGTGGAATATATAATCAATATGCTACTGTTATTTCCGATAATCAATGGACGAATTATATATTGATTCATGAATTCGGGCATTCTTTTGCAGGATTAGCAGATGAGTACTATACTTCATCGGTGGCTTATAGTGAATTTTATCCAGCAGGGGTAGAACCCACCGAACCAAACATAACAGCCCTTCTTGATAAAGATAATTTAAAATGGAAAGACTTAGTTTCTGCTGGAATTGAGTTGCCAGTTCCTTGGGAGAAAGAAGCTTTTGAAAAAATGGATTTGCAATATCAAAAAGTAAGGCAGGAGCTTAATGAAAAAATTGCAAAAAGGAAAAGAGAAAAAGCTCCTTCGGATGAAATAAAGAAATTGCAAGAAGAATCAGAGAAGCTATCAGCGGAGCATGCAAAGAGAGTTGATGAATTTTTAAGTAAGAGCAAATATTTAGGGAAAGTAGGGGCTTTTGAAGGTGCTGGATATGCAGCGAAGGGATTATATAGACCAATGGTAGATTGCATAATGTTTTCAAAAGGATTAAAGCCATATTGTAAGGTTTGCGAAGCTGCAATTAAGAAAGTGATCTATCATTATGCAAAGTAGGTAAGAGGTGATAGGTAATAGGTTATAGGTGATGGATGATAGGTGATAGGTTATAGATTATAGGTGAGATGGGATAGGCTAAAAGAAGGAATGGAATTGCGCGGGAAAATATTTAAAAATATTAGCGTGTTGGCAAGTTAATTTTTTAAACTCATTAAACTTTGTGAGCTTTGTGATAAATTCACCACAGAGAGAAAGGCAAAACGGAGAGAAAATTGACTCTTATCCCTCTGTGCTCTCTGTGCCTCTGTGGTGAAATATAAAAAAGGTAAATTCACCACAGAGACACAGAGAACATGGAGAGAAAATTGACTCTGCGTCTGCTCTTGAATAATTCTAAGCAATTAAAAAAGATTGATTAGATTAGCGAAAAGTTGTATCTTTATAAATGATGAAAGGAGCCAAAAGGAAAAATAAAGAATTTGGTATATATGAAGCTTTTTTAATAGCATTCTGTTTTCATATATTGATATTTTTTTTAGGAGCTTATTTTCCTAATAAGATAAGCAAAATTGTTTACGGTCCAATGCCTATTAAAGAGAGAAAGATGCAAAAGCCTTTGGAATTTACATTTGTTGAGGTGCCGGAAAAGAAAATAGAAATTATGAGGAAGAAGCCAGCTCCTTTATTATCTGATAAAGATAGAGTTGCAGCTGAAAGACCAAGGAATTATGATCAAGAAGCATTACCGATTCCCCAAATGGAAGGGGCTTCAAAGAATTTGATAATAAATAAGGCTTTAACTCCGGAAGAAAAAAGGGACAATGATGTAATTGAAAAAAGGGCAGAAAAAACAGAGATTCCGAATAAGACAGAAGAAGGCGAAGGAATAATTTCAGAAGAAAAAAGTTTAAGAGCTATTAATCCGAAGAAATTAGCGGAGTCATTAAGAAACTTGGATAAATATCTTCCGAATGAATTGCTGAATAATCCGAAGTCAAGTTATGAGGCGGAAGCTCCGCCAGATAATGAATTATGGCTGGATACGCAAGGTGTGGATTTAGGTCCTTGGGCTAAAAAGGTTTATATACGCGTGAGAAATAATTGGATAATTCCATTGGCAGCAAAATTAGGATTTAAAGGAAAAGTATCCATAGATTTTGAAGTTCTTAGAGATGGAACAGTGCAAAATTTATTAATAAAAACTCCTTCCGGAATAATGTCATTTGATCAAGCGGCATTAAATGCTTTGGCTATGTCAAATCCGCTTCCGCCTTTGCCGGAAGTATATCCTAAACCTCTCTTGAAAGGGAGGTTCACTTTTTACTATAATATCACTCCTGATGAAAAATGAATTAATACAAGTATTTATCAGCGGTGGGTATGTAATGTTTCCATTGCTGATTTGTTCAATAATATCTCTTACTATAATAATTGAAAGGCTTTATAATCTCCGAGAAAAAAAAATAATAAAGAATGATGAATTGAGCAGAGTAAATGAATTATTAGAAAAAGGATTTTATAATAAGGCATTAGAAATATGCATATCAAACCCCAGTCCTGTAAATGAGATTTTAAAAGCTATTTTGGAGAATAGAGATGCTTCTGTTGAGAGTTTAAGGCAGACGATAACGGATGCTGCTAAATTAATATTTCCGAAGATTGAAAAATATTTATCGGTGCTTGCAACGATTGCGAGTGTTCCTCCTCTTTTAGGGTTGTTGGGGACTGTAACAGGGATGATGAAAGTATTTCATGTAATCACATCCATCGGATTAGGTGAACCGGCTGCTTTATCCGGCGGTATTGCTGAAGCTCTTATAACTACTGTTTTTGGATTGGCTATCGCCATTCCCAGTTTAATCATGTATAATTATTTTCAACATAAAGCTGAATTAATTGTTGGGAATATTGAAAGCATCGCACTTGCATTTATGAAAAAAATTTCCAATAAGCAAGAAAATTTATCCTTTCCTGAAAGAAGAATAAGCGATGATATTTTATAGAAAAGAGAGGAGACAAGTTAAAATAGATATCTCACCTTTGATAGATGTTGTTTTATCTTTAGTAATATTTTTCATCTTATCAACTACTTTTATTCAGAAATATGGATTAAAATTAGAATTGCCGAAATCAAAGAGGGGAGAAATATCTCAAGAAACTACTATAACTGTAATAGTAGATAGGGAGGGGAAGATTTATTTGGATAAAGCAGTGGTTCCAGAACAAGAATTAAAAACAATCTTAGAAGATAAACTAAAAGTGGCTAAAGAGAAGAAAGTGATAGTAAGGGCTGACTATAAATTAGAATATGGAAAAATAGTAAAAATAATGGATATTATAAGAGATAGCGGGGCAACTGGTCTTTCGATAGCTACGACTAAAGAAAAAGAGAGCTCCGGCGCTTCGCTGGAATAAAAAATATGGGGAAAAAAAACTATGTTATTTTTTTATTATGCTTGCTTATTCTAATTAAAATAGAAGCTTGCAAGGGACTTCCTAAGAAACCGCCAATAGTTATTCCTCAAAAAATAAAAAAATACCCAATAAAAATAGAGGAACCTATAATTAGAGTAGGTTTGAAAGTAGATGCGGATATATTAGCGATAAAGTCTAATTGTGATTATCAAATAATTCTTGAAGATAAAGGGGAAATAATAGCTAAAGAAAAAGATAGTGTAGTTTACTTTGTTCCTAAGGCAAGGGAGATAAGTAAAGTTTCCTCTTATTCTTTGCAAATAGGAGCTTTTTCTGATAAAAACAATTCTGATAAGCTTATAGAAGAATTAAAAAAGGTAATAGAGATAAAATATATCCTTGATACTGATGTGGAAAAAGGAATTTACAAGGTTAAAGTAAAGGGTTTTAGAGATAAAGATGAGGCTTTGTTATGGAAGAGCAAGTTAGAGGCAAAGGGTTATTCTCCTTGGATAATATATGAACAAAGTGGAAAAAGTATATCAGCGGGGCTTCAATTTTATGATGAAGAAGGGAGTAAAAAAGGGGAGAGTTTATATGAGATTTTAGTAATGCCTGAAGGAAATAATTGTTTTATGATATATGAAAATAGACCTTACAGGGGGGGATTTGAAATATTTTTGAATAAGAGGGGAAGGCTCAATTTGATAAACTTTTTGAATCTTGAAGATTATTTGAAGGGGGTTGTTCCATTGGAAATGGGACCATATACTTATTCAGCGATTGAAGCATTAAAGGCACAAGCTCTTGCAGCAAGGACATATGCAATAAGGAATTTGGGGCAATATAAAGATGAAGGATATGATATATGCTCTACAACAGCTTGCCAAGTTTATGGTGGAGCTTCTGTTGAAGACCCTCTAACAAATGAAGCGGTAGAAGATACTGAAGGGGAAATAATCACTTATGAAGGGAAGCCAATCATAGCATTGTATACCAGCACCTGCGGCGGATATACAGAGAATGGAAATTATATCTTCCCGCATCTAAATGAGCCTTATTTAAAAGCTGTGCCTTGTTCATATGAGCAATTAAAAATATTTACCATTGGATCTTCATTGCGGATAGCTGAGATTCAAGATGATAGCGGCAAAAATATAACCCCGGAAATATTTTTTATGTGGAAATTAAATTTCCTAAAGGAGGAAAATCTTAATTCGGAATATCTTAATAGTAGTATTGAAGAGAAAGAATGGATTAGCTGGCTAAAAAAATTAGCTATTTATCTTGATATAAATGAATCTCAACAAGAAGTGATGGTTCCTCAGAATTTTCTTCAAGCTATTTTAGCAATAGCGAAAGCTTCTAATTTAGATGAAAAAGCCAGACAGTTATTTCATTCAGTAGCAGATGAGACTCTTATGAACTTTTCCGATGCTTCCATAGCAGATTTAGAGGCAAAAAAGATCATTGCATTTTTCATTACAATGCATTATTTAAAGCCTTATGATGATGATACTTTAAGATTGTATGATTTACCAAAGAGAAATAGGATAATAGAAGTTATATACAATATATTAAAGAATTATAGAATTTTTTTATTAGAAGAAGGCGAGATAATAAATGTGAAAGGGGATAAGGTTGAAATAAAAAAGAATAAGGATATAAAGGAATACGAGATTGCAGGAGATGTATTGTTAGCGAGGTCTTATGATAATTTTATTGCTATTACGAAAGAATTAAAGATAGCGGTTGGAGATAAAGTAAGATTTTGGGTTGATAAAGATAGGATAAATTATATAGAAGCTGTATGGAGTAAGCAAGGTAGTGCAAGCGATCGTTCATCTAATTATTCATTTTGGTCAGAGTTTATAAGATTAGAGAAGATAAATGAAGCAGCGAACAAAATAAAAAGGATTGGCAATGTAGTGGATATTGTTCCTGCAAAATATGGAGAATCGGGGAGGGTAATTGAATTATTAATCAAAGGAGAAGAAGGGGAATTAATTTTAAAAGGTCTCAATATAAGATTTTTGCTTGGGTTAAGGGATAATTGGTTTACAGTAGATAAGATTACGGGGAATCCTGCCGGATATTTATTTATTGGAAGAGGATGGGGGCATGGTGTAGGGCTATGTCAGGTCGGAGCTTATGGAATGGCATTGCAAGGAAAATCATATAAAGAGATACTAAAGCATTATTATACAGGGGTTGAAATACATAAAGGTTTTTGATTAATATCAAAAGGATAGAATTATGGAAAAAGCATATGAACATAAAGGGATTGAAGAGAAATGGTTAAGTTATTGGATGAGGAATAATTTGTTTATAGCAAACAATGAGTTTGAAGGGAGGCGATTTTCAATAGTAATTCCGCCGCCGAATATAACCGGAGCTTTGCATATGGGGCATGCTTTACAATACACACTTCATGATCTATATACGCGGTGGAAGAGAATGAAAGGATATATGGCATTATGGGTTCCGGGAATGGATCATGCCGGTATTGCTACTCAATATGTTGTAGAAAAAGAATTAGCTAAGGAAAATCTTTTTCGGGAAATACTGGGGAGAGAAGAATTTCTCAAAAGAGTATGGGAATGGAAAGAAAAAGCCATTGAAAAAATTAAGTATCAATTAATGAAATTAGGTTCATCTTGTGATTGGAGTAGGCAGAGATTTACGCTTGATGAGGGATTATCAGAAGCAGTTTCGGAAGCATTCGTGAGATTATATAGGGAGAATTTGATATATAGAGCAGAATATATAATAAATTGGTGTCCGAGATGCTTAACGGCACTTTCAGATCTTGAGACTATCCATAAAGAATATAGGGGGAAGCTTTATTATATACGGTATCCAATGAAATTAAGAGATGGATATATTGAAGTAGCTACAACTCGTCCTGAGACAATGCTTGGCGATACAGCAGTCGCAATAAATCCTAAAGATGAAAGGTATCGTGGTTATGAAGGGAAATATTTAATATTGCCCTTAGTAAAGAGGGAGATACCAGTTATTGCTGATGAAGCGGTAATGATTTCATTTGGAACAGGAGCTGTTAAGATAACTCCATCGCATGATCCGGATGATTTTCAAATTGCTAAAAGACATAATCTTCCGGGGATTAATGTGATGACAACGGATGGAAAAATGAATAAAGAAGCGAAGCAGTATGAAGGGCTTGATAGATTTGAATGCAGAATTAAAATATTGGAAGATTTAAGAAATGAAGGGCTTCTTTCAAAAGAGGAAGATTATAATTATTCCATCGGACATTGTTATCGGTGTGACACTATTATAGAACCGAGAATCTCAACGCAGTGGTTTGTGTACATGAAACCGTTAGCGGAACCAGCTATTAAAGCAGTGGAAGAAAGAAGAATCCGATTAATTCCTGAGAATTGGAATAAAGTTTATTTTGGCTGGATGAATAATATAAAAGATTGGTGTATATCTAGGCAGATATGGTGGGGGCATAGAATTCCTGCTTTTCATTGCCTGAATTGCAATTTTATAAATGTAGATGTATCAAAACCGGAGAGGTGCCGGAATTGTAATTCAACGGAACTAATTCAAGATTCGGATGTCTTAGATACTTGGTTTAGTTCAGCGCTTTGGCCTTTTTCTGTTTTTGGATGGCCAAAAGAAACTAAAGACCTTAAAGCATTTTATCCTACTGATCTATTAATCACAGGATTTGATATTCTTTTCTTTTGGGTTGCAAGAATGATTATGATGGGACTTAAATTTATGAATGATGTTCCATTCAAAGAAGTTTTTTTAACAGGACTCATACGAGATGAAGCCGGACAAAAAATGAGTAAGACTAAAGGTAATATTATTGATCCACTGGAAATCATTGAATCTATGGGGGCTGATTCTCTAAGATTTACCTTGATATCTCAAACGACTGCCGGCAATGATGTTTCTATCTCTAAAAGCAAGATCTTTGGTAATAGAACCTTTATGAATAAATTATGGAATGCTACAAGGTTCGTCCTTATGCATATTCCGGAAGATTTTCAAATAGCTAAATTTGATAAAGAAAATTTATCTCTTTTTGATAAATGGATTTTAACAAGAATAAATGAAGTAATTAAAGAAGTTAATGAAACTTTGGAGAATTATAATGTTAGCGAAGCTTGTTATTCTCTTTATCATTTTGTCTGGAACGAATATTGTGATTGGTATATTGAATTTAGTAAGCCTTATTTATCCAGTGGGAATGAAGAAAGAATAAAGATAACTTTAACTGTTCTAATAACGATTCTTGATAAAGTATTAAGGTTATTGCATCCATTTATTCCTTTTATTACTGAAGAATTGTGGCAAAATTTAAAATTTGTTAAAAAGGAGAAGGAATCTTTAGCTCTGGCATCGTATCCGGAATATCATCCGGAAGAGATTTTTAAAGATAGTAAAGAACCTGTTCTTTTTCTTCGTAATTTAATTTCGCAGATCCGTCAAATAAGAGCGGAAATGAATGTAGCTCCCCAAAAGAAAATAGATTGTTATTTGATACCAAAAAGCGATTCCGAAGATAAGGTGTGCAGAAATTATTCGGAGCAAATTATTTTTTTAGCTAACCTTAATCAATTAGCAATAATTAAGGAGTTTCCTAAAGATGCAGTATTGATAAAAGATAGTTTAGCTAATATTGAAATCGGAGTAGATTTATTAGGTAGTATAAATATTGAAAAAGAGACTGAAAGAATTAATAAAGAAATTATTAAATTGGAAAAAACTAAAAAAGAACTCTCTGAAAAATTATATGATAAGAATATAATTGAAAAAGCGCCTAAAGAAATTATTGAAGGGTATAAAATAAGATTGGAAGAGACGAAGATAAGATTAAATAGGCTTTCTTGCCATTTAAATGATTTAAAGAAGATGAAAAATTAGCTTTTACAGTTGGGGAAAGAAAGGCAGGGTGAAATTGCATTATTTTTTTAGAAAATGTTAGAAGTTTAAATAGTATAAATATAGATAGTATCATATATATTAGGATATCTTAATTAATATTGTAAATAATTATATCAAATTAAAAATTTTTAATTGGCTTTTATTTTAAACATAATCTTTAAGAATAAGAATATAGAATGTTTTCATAAGGGGTAAGGAAAATTGGCAACCTCTTTGGCGATCCAAGCATGCTCAGAAAAAGGAGCAATAAAGCTA
>CAYREJ010000013.1:13556-20750 GCA_964423235.1 uncultured Acidobacteriota bacterium
TCTTCTAATTTTATTTGTAATATCAGTCCCTTATCTAAATGCCGATTGTGGTATATCAAAGCCAATTCCTGTTTGTTATGGAGCTCCTGCCCCTGAACATCCTCAACTAACGACATCTGAAAAAGCTAATGTTTGGTTTCATATATTTCTCCCCTACTATATCTAATATGAAATTTGCAGGATGCATACGCTCATACAAAGGTGTGTGTATCCTGCCTTTTTATTTTTTTATATAAAAAGGATGATATTATAAAAAAATTTAAATATATTTTTATTAATTGTTAGGAGGATTAAAATGATGATAGCGCTGCCTAAAGAATATGAAATTAAATATATTGAGGAAGAATTTTTTAAAGATGAAGCTTATTCTGATGTTTTTTTAAAAAAGACTTATTATTTAAAGAATGGAGTAATTGCAAGCTTTATTATTGATAATGATGGGCAGATAAAAGATGTAAGATTCAAATCTCAATTTTAATAATTGTTTCAGCTTCCTTAAGGATAAAGAAAATCATAGAAATGATGGCGAGCGGAAGCTGCTTTTAAGCATAGATACCTCTCATTTGAATACATTCAATAACTCTCTGCAAGCCGAGCATATACGCAGCTGTACGTAGAGGCACTTTAAATTGATTAACAAGCCATAAAATATCATTATAGCTGGAAATAAGCATTAATTCTAATTCACGATTAACTCTATTTTCGCTCCAGAAATAGCCTTGTCTATCCTGAACCCATTCAAAATATGAGACAATAACTCCACCGGCGTTTGCAAGGATATCGGGAACTATGATAATTCCTTTTTCATTTAATATTTTATCTGCTTCAATAGTAGTAGGACCATTAGCAGCTTCGCAAATAATTTTGGCTTTTATTTTATGAGCATTTTCTTTAGTTATTTGATTTTCAACAGCTGCCGGAATTAAAAAATCACATTCCAACTCTAATAATTCTTTATTGGATATAGGAGATGCCTTTGGGTATCCTTCTAATTTTCTATTTACTTTTGAATAATTATAAACATCATCAATATTTAATCCATTTTCATTATATATTCCTGAATAAACATCAGAAACTGCTATTATTTTGCAACCCATTTTTTGCAATATCATAGAGGCTATTGAACCAACATTTCCAAATCCTTGAACGACAGCTTTAGCATTTTGTAAGGGGATATTGTATGTTTTTGCGGCTTGCTCTAATATGATAGCTACTCCTCTTCCGGTAGCTTCTCTTCTACCTCTTGACCCCCCTAAGTTTAAAGGTTTACCTGTTACAACTGAAGTAACTGTATGGCGAGCATGCATACTATATGTGTCCATGATCCAAGCCATCACTTGCTCATTCGTATTAACATCTGGTGCCGGAACATCTATCTCCGGTCCAAAAATCTCTATTAAATTCGCCGTATACCTGCGAGTTATTTTCTCTAATTCACTTAATGAGAGTTCAGAAGGATCGCAAGCTACTCCTCCTTTTGCTCCCCCAAAGGGAATATTAACAATAGCGCATTTCATAGTCATCCAAGCTGCTAAAGCTCTTACTTCATCCAATGTTACATCTTTGGAGTATCTTATTCCACCCTTAGCAGGTCCTCGCGCTATGCTGTGCTGAACCCTATACCCCACAAATACTCTATACTCTCCATTATCCATTTGAACAGGTATATATACTGTTACCTCCCTATAAGGATGCTTTAAAATATTATATAATCCTTTATTAATTTGAAGCTTTTCAGCTGCTTCATCAAACCTTTGCAGCGTTTCCCCATATAGACTTCCTTTTTCAAATATTTCTTTCATTTTATAATCCTCCTTTTATTCGCTCGCTAATATCCTCAATATTTCTTATTTCATTTATCTTGAATTTTGTATTTAATCTTTATATTATATCAATAATAGAATAATTTTTAAAATCGCTTATATAAACAATGCAAAAAAATGTTTTCAATTATAAAGGCAATAGTATGCTACCTCTAATAAAACCACAATCTCAATTATCAATAGAAATAGTTCAGAACAATCAATATCATAAGGGAGATATTATATGTTTTATTCAATACCCTCATCAATTGTTTGCTCATAGATTAGTATCTTTTACTGCAATTAATGGTATTAATGGAATTATTGAAAAAGGAGATAATGTCTATGGATATTCTTTTATACCATTTAATAAGATTATAGGAAAGGTATCCTCTATCCACTATAATAATTTTTCAATAAATCTCTCTTGTACTTACTGGAAATTAGCAAATTATATCCTTGCTTATATAGCCCACTTTCAAATTATGCTCCTAAAATTACTACCATTCTCTTATCATAAAGATTCTTTATTGAAAAGAATCCCACATTATGGAGTAAAGATACTCTTTAGATTTTTTTTATTCCTTTCTTTGGTAATTTATAAAAAGGTAAAAGGTGAAAAGTAAAAAGTAAAAAGGTAAAAGGGGATAGGTTAAGGGAAGAAGTGGCGCAGCTCAAGAAATTATTTAAATATATTAGCCAGTTGGTGGTTATATTTTAAACTTACTAACTCGTAAACTCGTAATAAAATAATAAAAGATGGGCACAAAGTTTTTATTTTAGAAAGTTTTTCTTATTTTGGGAAAGCCTAAATAATATCTAAATTAAAAAAAATATTTTGTAGAGTTGAGAGTGCCTAAATTTATTAGCATTTTACAATTGGATCTAATATGAGTGTGGAACTCTAAACTCTCAACTGCTGCAGCATAAGGATTTGCTATTAATAATTAGAAATGATAAAATGGGTTTTGATTTAGAAGGGATTAAATAAAGATGGCTACAGTAAAGAAGAAGTTAAGCAATTTAGAGTTGGTATTGCAGCAATTTATTATGCATACAGATGAAGGTTTATCGAAATTAGAGAAGGAGATGTTATCCTTTAAAGAGGAGATGTTAGCTTTTAAAGAGGAGATGTTAGCTTTTAAAGAGGAGATGAGAGTTTTTAAGGATCAGATGATAGCTTTTAAAGAAGAGATGAGGATTTTTAAGGATGAGGAGATGAGGGTTTTCAAGGATCAGATGATAGCTTTTAGGGAGGATCAGCAGAGGGAGCATAAGAGGACGAATCAAGAGTGGGCTAATTTAGCGAAGAAGATGGGGACATTAGTTGAGGATTTAGTGGCGCCGGCGATAAAACCAATAATTCAGAAGTATTTTCAGAGAATTCCTTTGGTAGTAGCTCAGAGGGTTGTAAAGAGGATGGGAGGGGAGACTTGTGAAATAGATTTATTAGCAGTAAGTGAGGATATGGTTTTTATGGTGGAGGTAGTTTCTTCTGCCAGAATTGATGATGTGAATGAATTAATTAAGAAGGCTTCGGGATTTTATAGATTTTTTCCTGAATATTCTAATTTAAAGCTAATACCGATACTTTCTACTATTACTTTTCAAGAGAATATAGTCAGATATGCGACGAGGAAGAAGGTTTACTTATTAGCGTACAGAGAGTGGGAGTATATGGACATAATTAATTTTTATGATATTAAGCAATGAAATAAAGGAGAGATTATGGTAAAGAAATATTTTTTGATAATAATAATTTTGATGATAGCGAATTTCTTTTTGGCAGGAGAAAGAGCGACTGAAAATTATATTAAGAATTTAAAAACGGGGAATTCAAAACAAAAGCAGATTGCTGCTCAGGAGCTTGGCAAGTTAAGAGATGAAGCTTCTATTTCTGCGTTAGAGGAAGCTTTAAATGACCCTGATGCTAAGGTAAGAAAAGCTGTTATTGAAGCGCTAATAGAGATACCGGGGAAGAAATCTATTTTGGTATTATGTAAAGCTACTGAAGATGGGAAAACTTCTAATCGCAAATTAGCTATTGGGGGAATAGTAAAGAAATATTTACCAGAATCAAGGTCTGGCTTCAAAGAAATATTTTCTACTATTTTGGATTTATTTTCATCAAAGCAGGAGTATCAGATGATAGAGCCTTGGGTGATAGTAGAGAAAGAGGTATCAGAAGCCCTAATAAAGAATCTATATAAAGATAAAAATACTTCTTTAGCAGCAGTAAAAGCTATTCATTCTCTTAGAATAAAAGCGGCGGTGCCGGATTTAATTAAAATAATGAAAGGAGATGAAGAATTAATCATTGAAATTTTGAAAACTTTCGCAGATTTTGAAGCTAATGTCGTGGGTAAAGATGTTCTTCCTTTTTTAATTAGCAAGAACGACAAAATTGTATCTTATGCAGCTTATTGTTTAGGAAAAATAAAATATTCACCAGCTATTCCTAATCTTATTCAGCTTTATAATTATTCTTCTGATATTAAGTATCAAAAATATGCTTTATTGGGTCTCAGTTTGTTAGCTGCAAGAGAAGCACAAGATATTCTTCTTAAATCTTTAAAATCTGATGATAATGATTTTAAAATATTGGCTGCTGAAGGATTAGGAAGAATTGCTAATCCTTCTTATACTGAAGATTTAGCCAGGAGTTTTTTGCTTGAAAAAGATGAAAAAGTAAAATTAGCTTTAGATTTTGCTTTGTTTAAATTAGGAAGGAAAGAACATATAATAAATTTGATTAAAGCAATAAATTCATATCCTGAAATAATAAAAGTATATATTATTGAATTAGGGAAGGATGGATTTATCGAATTATCAAGATACCTTCCTAATTTAGAAAATCAAGAAAAAGTAAAATTTATTAAAATTTTGGGATCTTCATATAATCCGGATGCAATTAAATATGTAGAACCATATTTAAATGATCAGGATATTGAAGTAGCTACAACTGCTTTTGAAGCTATTAAAAAACTTAAAAAAATTGAAAGTTCCTCTGGTAATTAGGTTTTTTATAAAGAACATCCAATGAAATGCATTGCAAAGAGGAAAAATATCTGAAATTATGGTTTTTTCAATTTATAGCTCCGTTATCTTTCTTCTTTACAAAACCTAATTTTAGTGAATCATTAAAATATCCTTTGCCTTTATTTAGTATTATCCTCATATCTTTTTTCTTGCATAAGGATAATAGTAAATTAATAAAAACCATTTTTTTTACATTATGCTTTTTGTTTATAATTGTTATAATTTTGTTTTATCCGAGCCCGATGGATTATTTGTTTATAATTTTAATATTAATTTTGATCCTTTTTCCATTATTAATTTCTCTTAAATTTGATAATTATACCGATTTAAAAATATTTCTGTATTTACTTTATATCTTTGGCTTTGTTAATTCATTGGGTTTAATACCATTTTTTATCTTTCATAAAGTTATTAGCTACCAACTTGTAAGCATTTCGCTAAGCTATAGCTGTTTTTTTGTGGTTTTAAGCCTTTTTGCAATCATTGAGAAAAATAACATCCCTTTCAATAAATATTATCAATATTTATTAGCAATTTTATATTTTTTAGCTTTTCTCATAATAATTTTATTTTGGTTATTTTATCATATTCGAGCGACTTTACTGCTAATAATTATTTTTGCCTATTATGCTTATCTAACAATAAAATTATATATTTTGGAGAAAACAGTATCAGAAAAATTGTTGAATAGAGCTTTTAATTTGACGACATATAGCTGGATTTTTTTCATACTTTTTTTAATAGGAGAAAGCTCCAATATATGAAAAGAGAGGGGAAATATGATTAAAAATTTAAGGGAATATATAAAATTATTGGAAGAGGCTGGTGAATTAAAGAGGATTACACAGGAAGTGGATTCAAATTTAGAGATAACAGAGATTGCTGATAGGATGGTAAAACGAAACGGACCTGCTTTACTCTTTGAGAATATAAAAGGATATAGTATTCCTATATTGATCAATGCATTTGGGAGTCTTAAAAGGATTGCCATAGCTTTAGAAGTAAAAGATATAGAGGAAGTTTCAAAGCGGATAGAGGATATTTTAAATTTGAAACCTCCTGAAGGATTAATAGGAACTTTTTCTTCTTTGATAAACATCATTAATGAGTTGAAAGATGCTAAAACCAAATTAGTAAAGAAAGCATCTTGCAAAGAAGAAATACATATGAAAGATGCTTCATTAGAAGAATTTCCCATAATGAAGTGTTGGCCAAAAGATGGGGGTAAATTTATAACATTCCCATTGGTTTTTACTAAAGATCCTGAGACTGGTATATATAATTGTGGAGTTTATAGGATGCAAGTTTATGATGAAAAAACGACAGGGATGCACTGGCATATTCATCATCATGGAGCTAAGCATTTCCTTAAATATCAAAAACTAAATAAAACCATGGAAGTAGCAGTAGCTGTCGGTGCCCCTCCGGCTGCTATATTAGCTGCTGTTTCCCCTCTGCCTGATGATTTTTATGAAATGACTTTTGCCAGTTTTATTCAAAAAAAATCTATTGAAATGGTAAAAGCTGAAACAGTAGACTTAGAGGTGCCTGCGGAAGCTGAAATAATTTTGGAAGGATATATAGACCCTAATGAAAAAAGAATGGAAGGTCCTTTTGGAGACCACACCGGATTTTATTCTTTAGAAGATTTATATCCTGTTTTTCATATTGCCTGTATTACTCATAGAAAGAATCCCATTTATCATAGCATAATTGTTGGAAGACCTCCTACTGAAGATTGCTTCATTGGCAAAGCGATAGAAAGAATTTTTCTGCCTTTGATAAAAAAGCAATATCCAGAAATAGTTGACATTAATATGCCTTTTGAGGGAGTTTTTCATAATTTAATGATAGTTTCTATAAGAAAGAGGTATCCAGGACAAGCCAGAAAAATTATGAATGCTATATGGAGTCTCGGACAAGCAATGTTCACTAAAGTTATTATAATTGTGGATGAGTGGGTAAATGTTCATAATTTAAGCGAGGTTGCCTGGGTTGCTTTAAATTATATTGAACCTGAAAGAGACATTCAATTTATGAAAGGACCAGTCGAAACTTTAGAGCACGCTACTGATATCCCTTTTTATGGCAGCAAAATAGGTATAGACGCTACTGAAAAAATACCTGAAGAAGGATTTAAAAGAAAATGGCCAGAAAGAATAATTATGGATGATTCCGTTAAACAAAAAATAGACAAATTGTGGGATTCATTGTTTTAATAAAACAAATGAATGGGTGAATCTTCAAATTTATTTTGTGAAAGGGAAAATAATTACTTTATATGTTCTTGAAAAATTTGTAACTGGTTAGTTTTCTCCGACTAAAGCATAATTTTGCCTTTTAACTATGATTA
>CAYREJ010000014.1:0-4346 GCA_964423235.1 uncultured Acidobacteriota bacterium
ACAAATATATAATTAGCAAGCGCTCTGGTAACAGCTTTATCCGGCTTATGAGTAAAAATAGGAATACCTATATAAGAAACTAAATCTATGAGAACTGCTTCAGTTAAGATTTCATCAAGCTTCCATCCTTCTTTAGGCTCAATTCCGAGAGCTGTAAGCTGATTAGCGGCACTTTGAGGCGTCCATCCCCCCGGAGGTGAAGGTATTCTTAATGCTTTTACATACAAAATAGCAAATTCCCCTTGAGTTATTACTTCTTCCGGTTTTTTCTTCTCTGCTGCCTTTTCTTGCTGCCCATAAAGAAATACCATGCTTAATGTTATTAATAAGGAAAGTAATAAATAAACATTTTTATTCATCATAACCTCCGATTTAACATAATATCTTAGGCATAATTAAATGTCAATAGCTTAGTTTAAAATTAAGGAAAATATTTTTGCTATATTTCTTGAGGAACAGTAAAAAAATTCATTTGAACATTAGCGAAAGTGATAGTGTCTCCATTATTGATAGTAACAGGAACTCCATTAGCAAGTCTCTTATTATTAAGAAAAGTTCCATTGATAGCACCTATTTCTTCTAATAATTTAAATTCCCCTTCTTCGAATAAAATTAAAGCATGTCTGCGGGAGACGAACTTGTTAGGGTCTTCATTAGATAAATCAATATCCGGACGAGTTCCTGTTACTTTATCCATTCTCCCTATAGTTGTTATTTTTTTTGTGATTGCATAAGTATGCCCAGTAGCAGAAGAGACTAAATAAGCTATTGCTTTGGCAGATTCCTTCTTTTCTTCTTCTAATTTGCTCGGTGCATCATAAGTTGAAAAAATTGCAGTGGATACATGCATTAACTTTTCTAATTGAGAGGTAGCTTCCCTTAATCTTAAAGATAATTTTCTCATTATTCTTATCGCTATTTCTACATTTGATTTGATCATTGATATAAAATTGGCACTGTTTATTTTTATGAGGACACAATCCTCTTCTGCTTCAGCCGTTGCAGTCCTCGGTAATCCTTCTAAAATTGCCATCTCACCAAAAAAATCCCCCTTCTCTAATACAGTCAATGTTTGATCATATCCATCTATATCTTTATAAATTCTTACTTTGCCGCTTTGAATTATATACATCTCATTACCTAATTCCCCTTCTTTAAATATTATTTCTCCTTTTTTAAAAGATACATGATATTTTTCAAATCCTTCCATAGTCATAATATTTTCTCCTTTGATAATATAATATAATTTTTTAAAAAAATAAATAGCGAAGGAAATTAATTAATTAGTTTATAGAGTTTGTAGAGTTGAGAGTTTATAGAGTTCCTCAATTTCTTACCTTTTGCCTTATTATTTACCATTATTAATTATCAATCATTGATCCAACAATAAAGATATTCTTCTCTGTGCATAAGAAAGATATATTGCAGATATAAGAACTTTGTGTGCTTTGCGATAATGTTGTGTCCTTTGTGGTAAAAAAATTAGAAATTACAAACAGCGTAAGGGAATCTCAAAATAATAATTTCGGAGAAAACTGACCAGATAAAATTAATTTAATTGACGGTTTACCTATTTTTCAATATAATAGAATAGAAAAATGAAGTATTTCATATCTTTATTACTAACAATATTATGTTTTAATGTAATTTACGCTTCATATAATGATTGCAATTGGCAAAAAAAATTAAATGATTGTTCTCACTATATTTTGAATTATAATACTTGGAGATGTTATGAAAGTAATGAGTGTGAAGGGCATCCCATTAATTCTTTAATTAGAGCTTACATTCTTTGGACGCAATTATTAGAAGAAAGATATATAGGGGAGCCTCAAAAATATTTCTCCAAATTATTTGAATTAGAACAATTGGTGGATGCCACTTTAGCTAATTTAAAAAATGCTGATAATTCAGAGGAAGAATTTGATTTATTCTTATATGGGGCTTTTTTAAATTTTAAAGCAAGAATTTTTTTTCTTGAAAGTAAGAGAATTTCTTCACTAAGAACTGCTAATAAGTGCAATGAAATTTTTAAAAAATTATTAAAAAAAAATCCGGCTTTTTATGATGCTTATTTTTATTTAGGCTTATATAATTATATAGTAGATTCTTTACCCACTTTGGCTAAGATTGTAAGAATTATTGTGTTAGTTCCTTCTGGAGATAAAAAGAAAGGATTAGAACAAATTAAATTAGCAGCTTTTAAAGGAAAATATATTCAAGGTGAAGCCTTATTATTATTAGCAGCTATTTATCAATATGATCAGAAAAAATATGATGCGGCTAATAAGATTGTATCTATTTTAAATAAAGCTTACCCTTATAATCCTTGGTTTGAGCTATGGGCAATATTTTATAAAGATTATTTTGAAAATAAACCCGAAGAAGCAGAAATGAGGTTGATAGAATTATCTAATAAAATACCTACTTCGTTGAAAGGAACTAATTTTAAAAACCTATTAGATTTTTATATAGCGGAAAATTATATTCGCCAACTTAAGTATAACAATGCAATCAATAAATTATCAATTCTAACTAAAGTTTATGATGAAATGCCTAATTGGTTAAAAGTATTAACTAATTTTTATTTAGCTTATGCCAATGAAGAAATTGGTGATTATAAGAATTCAAGGATCAATTATAAAAAAATTTTAAGTATGCCTAACTCATCGGATTACCATAAATATTCCAAAAAAGCTTTAACATATTTAGGAGATAAAAATCAGGACAATGAGAGATATGATTTATTTAGATTACATATTTTAATTCAGAGAAATGATTTAAGTAAAGCTGGTAATGTTATTAAAAAGCTAATGAAAACCTCTATTGCTAAGGATGAGTTATTTAATTATTATTATGCATGTTTTTATTTAAAGAATGGAGATGCCAATAAATCTCTCAGCTTATTAAAAAAAATAGAAAATAGACATTTTAAATATTATTGGCTGGAAGGATTAGTTTATATAAGAATTGGGGATATTTATTATGAACTTAATCGTTATAAAGATGCATTAGAATACTATGATAAAGCAAAAAAAGGGGATATAATATTTTCTTGGGAAAAATGGCATTTAGAATATAGAATATCAAAAGTAAGAGGGACTGAGTAAAAAATGATTGAGACTGAAATAATTTATAAAGATAATGGCTCTTTAGAGGAAGTAGGGGCAGCAGATATATTAATGTATTTGTATAAAAAGAGTGCTACCGGGATGTTGCGAATTGAGCAGAATGAAATTATAAAAGTAATATATTTAAAAGAAGGCAATATTGCCTTTGCATCTTCCAATGATCAAAATGATCGCTTAGGGGAAGTTCTGATAAAATTAAAGAAAATAACAAGGGATCAGCTTAATGATGCAATGCACAGGTTAAAGCCTAATATTTCTTTAGGGAAGATGTTAGTGCAATTAGGATATCTTTCTGGTAAAGATTTGCTTTTAGGGGCTCAAAGACAAGCTGAATTAATTATAATCAGCGTATTCTCTTGGGAAAAAGGAAATTACAGTTTTATTGAAGGACCTCTTCCTAAACAATTGGTTGATTTAAAATTAGAAACGCCTCGTATAATTGTTCAAGGGATAATGTCCAATGCAACAAAAAAATGGGTTCTTAAACATATTATTTCAATGGAACAACTTTTTAAATTAAAAGAAGGCTACGAAGATGTATATAGGGCTCTTCAGCTATCTCAAGAAGCTGATATTATTATAGATAAACTTGATGGCACAAGGACACTTAGCGAAATCAGCGCTACTACTAATTTAGATGACTTTCAAATATGTAAAATAATAGCTTCTTTGATTATATTGGGAATAGTAGAAAGAATTGAAAAATCTTCAAAGTATGAAGAAAAAATTTCAGAAGAATTAAAACCACTTGAAAAAATAGAAGCAGCTGAATTATTTGAAAAACCAAAAGAAGTATCAAAAGCAGAAGAAGAAAAGGTTGTAAAAGAGGAGCCAATTTTAGTCCGAGAAGAAATGATGAAAGAAGTATCAGAGGAAAAGGAAGAAGAGGAAGAAGTACCAGAGCAACTCGCTTTTTCTCCCAAAGATGAAGAGATGGATTTGATAATTCCTGAAAGAGCTCGTAATAAAAGAAAAATTTTAGCTTTCTTAGTTCCTTTATCTTTTATTGCTTTCGGAGCGATACTTCTTCTATTATTTTGGAAATTAAAAAGTTATCAAACGATTCAATCATATTTTTCTTCGGAGACAATAAAAAAGGAGCAGACTGTTGAGGTTCCCAAAGAACAGAAGAATGAGATAACGGTAATTTCAATACCTTCTCCTAAAGAATCAAAGGAGATACAAGAGATAAAGGTGCCAAAGCAAGAACAGACT
>CAYREJ010000014.1:4356-20234 GCA_964423235.1 uncultured Acidobacteriota bacterium
CGGAGAAACCAGTTGTGATCGAAACCCCCAAAGAAGAAATTCAAAAGGCATCAGAAACTCCTAAAATTGATCAATGGAGAATCGCCTTGGATTATTTAGAAGGGAAAAATTATATTGCGGCATCGGATACCTGGCGAGAAATTATAAAGAAAACCCCTTCTAAATTTACTATACAAATTGAGTTAGCTTGCAAAGAAGAAACTATTCAGGAAGCTTATAATTTATTTGAAGTTAAAAATAATTTTTACATAGTTCCTTTTAAATATAAAGGAAGTTCTTGTTATATTATAGGATATGGATTGTTTAATAGTAGAAAAGAAGCTGAAGACGCTTATAAACAATTGCCTCCAATTTTTCTCAATCAAAAATTTCCACCCAGAATTGTCTTTGCTTCACAAGTTATAAAGAAATAAATGCTTTCTCTTAAGAATACGGTTAGAATAATATTACTATTTATTGATTTATTTCTTCTTAACTATTTTTCAGCAGCGGCTGAATATTCAATAATTTTGAATAATCTTCAAGTAATAAAATCAGAATATCTTCATTTAGACAAAAAGAGCGTTACTATAAGCTTAACTGAAGGAAAAGTAGAAATACCCTTATTTTTAGTAAGGAATATAAAAAGCGAGAATCCAGAGGAATCCAAGGAAAAAATAAATCAATTTTGGTATTTTAAGACAGGGGACAACTCATTTCTAAATGGGGGTAAAGAGCATAATAATTCTAATTGCCAATTAGAGGCTGTGAAATTGTTTCCGGAAAAATTAGAAGAAGATTGCTTTTCGGTTTTTAGAAATGATAAAGAGGGTGTTTGGGCTGAGATTATGTTTCAAAAAGGAATGTTAGACGAATCTTTAGAGCATATAAATAACTTAAATGAAAAGGGAAAAGCGGAAAAGTTGTTGCATCTAAAAGGCTTAATTTATTTTGAGAAGGGTGAATACAATCTAGCTTATGAGCGTTGGAAAGAAGCTTATTTATTAACTTCCAAAAGCATTTACAGATTATTAACAAGACAAGCGTTTTGGTTAAATAATAATATACAGCATTTCAGACGAGAAAATTTAGTAAAAGTAAAGCTATTTTATCCTAAAGATATTGAAGAGAGTAAGTTTAGGAAAGTCAAATCAGTCATTATAGATTTCCAGAAAGAATTAGGGGATTTTTTTGCTTTTTTACCTTACAGAGAAATTATTATATTCATATTGCCTGGGGAAGTTTTTAATTATTTAACAGGGGCTCCGAAATGGGCACAGGGGTTAACTCAAGATTTCATATATATATCTCAGGATGGGAACTTAAGTTATTTAATAAAACATGAATTAACTCACGCTTTAATCAATCAGCTTTCATTTAAAAATGCTCCTATATGGTTTCAAGAAGGTTTAGCTCAATATTTGAGCAATAATAAACATTTGTTGCAATTCAAAAATAACCGATCCTCTTTTGAAGAAAAGGAAAGTTCTATGGAAGGTATGGCAGCTTATGATGATAATAGTAAATTAAAACTTTATAAAGAATCATTAGAAAAAATTTCTTTCTTATTGAATTCTTATGATGAATTAGCTATAAGGCATTATTTATCTTTATTAAGAAAAGGAGAAGATGAAGCAGAAGCTTTCAAAAAGGCTTTTATTTTAAAAAAATAAACGCACTGCATTTTTCAATAAAACATCATATTTTTTAATATTATTATAAGAGCCTTAAAACTTTTTAGAAGGCTTGCATTATTGGAAAAAAATTATATATTATTTATTGATTTTATGAATAAAAGGTATTTATATCATAAAATTAGCTATGGGGGAATAAAAAAAACATAAAGGAGGAATGAGCAGTGCTTGAATCTAAAATTGATGAATTAAAAGAATTAGTCAAGATGGGTAGAAAAAGAGGGTATTTACTATATGATGAGTTGAATGAGCATCTTCCTACGGAATTTGCCGCTTCTTCAGACAAGATAGACGATTTATTTTCAATGTTTGATAGTTTAGGAATTGAAATTGTTGATAACGATGATGAATATGAGAGCATAAGGAATCAATTAACTATTCATTCTTATCAGGAAGAGATACCTTCTCAAGAAGAGGAAGCAAATTCAGGAGCTATAGATTCAATAAGGATGTACCTTAAAGAGATGGGGGTTGTTCCTCTTTTAGATAGAAAGGGAGAAATAGATATCTCCAAAAAAATAGAGAAGCATCAAATGAAGCTTTTAAAAGCAATCTCCAGTACTCCCTTGGCTATTAAAGAATTACTTCTTATTGGTAGTAAAATAAAGAAGAATAAAAAATGCTTATCTAATTTTGTTGATATTGATGAGGAAGGAGATATTCAAAAGAATACAGATGAAGTATATAATAAATTTATAAAAACAATAGATGCCATTGACGAGATAAGCCAAAAAATTTCTATGTTGCAAAAAATAATTAGAACATCATCGGATAAAGGTAAAAGAATTTCTAAAACCTCACTTAAATTAATACAATTGAGAATAAAAATAGCAAATTTAATTGAGGCATTAAAATTAAAGCAAGATGTAAGAAAAAAGATTGTTTCTAACACAGAAGAGTATGTAAAAAAGATGGAAGTTATTGAAAATGAAATGGAAAAATATAAAGAAGTAATAAAAAGATGCAAGAATAAAAAATTATTAAAAGAGTATAAAGAAAGCTATTTGAATTGTAGGAAGAAATTAAAGAAACTTGAGAAAGAAGTTGGGATGAGCAAAACAGAATTAAAAGGGATACTTGATATAATAAAGAAAGAGGAGAATGCAGTGGAAGAAGCAAAGAAAGAGTTGATAGAAGCGAATTTAAGATTAGTAGTAAGTATAGCTAAAAAATATATGAATCGGGGTTTGCAATTTTTAGATTTGATTCAAGAAGGTAATATAGGTTTAATGAAAGCTGTGGATAAATTTGAATATAAGAGAGGGTATAAATTTTCTACTTATGCTACTTGGTGGATTCGTCAATCTATCACAAGAGCTATTGCTGATCAAGCGAGAACTATAAGAATTCCGGTTCATATGATAGAAACTATAAATAAATTGATAAGAGTATCTAGATCTTTAGTTCAAAAAAATGGAAGGGAACCTACAACTGAAGAAATTGCAAGCGCTTTAGGGATGCCGGTTCAAAAAGTAAGAAAAATTTTAAAAATTGCCCAAGAGCCAATATCTTTAGAAACACCGATTGGAGAAGAAGAGGATACTCATTTAGGAGATTTTATAGAAGATAAGCATACTCTTACCCCTGATGAAGGAGTAGTTAAACTCTCTCTTCAAAAGCAAACGGACCTTGCTTTAAAAACCCTTACTCCAAGAGAAGAAATGGTTCTGAAAATGAGATTTGGTCTCGGAGATGGCATTGAAAAAACTTTAGAAGAAGTTGGACAAAGTTTCCAAGTAACAAGAGAAAGAATTAGACAAATTGAAGCGAAAGCTCTTCGTAAATTGAGACATCCTTCGCGAAGCAGAAAATTAAAACAATTCATTAGGTAATTCTTTTTAAAAAATAAACAATCTATTTCTATTGATATTTATAAAAAAAAATAATAAAATTAGAATTTGAAAAAAGGGCCCGTAGCTCAATTGGCAGAGCTACCGGCTCATAACCGGTTGGTTCCTGGTTCGATTCCGGGCGGGCCCACCAAAATTTAATAAAAGTTCTATTAAAAATGAAAGAGCATCTTCTAAATCTTGTTCATCTCCATGAATTAGACCAAGAAATTAAAGCTATAAAAGAAAAATTAAAAACATTGCCTCTACAAATTGAAGCTTTAGAAAAATCCCTCCAAAAATTTATTCAAGATATTAATGATAAAAAAAAAGAAATTGAAATAATTCAAAAAGAAAAAAGACAATTAGAACATGAAGTAGATTCACTCCAAGATAAAAAAAATAAGTATAAAGAGCAAATTAAATTTGTTAAAACAAATAAAGAATATACTGCTTTATTGCAAGAAATTAGTATGCAGGAAAATGCAATAAGAGCTGTAGAAGATGAAATATTAGAGAAAATGGAATTAATTGAAAATTTGCAAATAACAATTAAAGAAATTGAAAAACAATACCAAGCAGAAAAAGAAATTATCCAAAAAGAAAAAAATGAGCTTTTGAAAGAAAAAGAAAATTATGAATCTCTTATTAAAATTAAAAATGAAGAAAAGCAGAATTTGGCTAACAAAATTCCTGAAAATCTAATGAATCTTTATAATTATTATTATCAAAAAAGAGATGGGGTTGCTATGGCTGAAGCGAGAGATGAAATTTGCCTATCTTGTAATGTAAGATTGAGACCTCAATTATATGAAGATATAAAAAAGCAAATGCAATTATATATTTGTGATAGTTGTCATAGAATTTTATATTATATAGGCGATAATTCCAAAGAAGAAAAAAAGCAAATGGGATGATAGAATAAATGTTATGCTTGTAATAAAATTAAAATCAGTGGGATTGAAGAAAATAGAATAATAAAATAATCTTTTATTCCAAAGGAAAAAGTAAGGAATTCTGTTTTTTCTCCTTTCAAGCTAAAGCCTCTTGATTCAACTGCTATTGTTAAATAATTTGCTTGTCTCAATATATATGAAATTATTGCAGATAATGTTGGTCCATATTTTCTAATTTTTTCTATAAAAAGTCCTTCCTTCAAATTGACCCCTTTAATCCTTTGTGAAGACACTACAATTGATGCCGTTTCATAAATCAAAGGTATAAGACGGAAAGCTAAAGATATGGAAAAACACATTCTGTAAGGTATTTTAAATCTCCTTAGCCCATATATAAATTCCTCTATTCTCGTCGTGGATAAAAATAATACGCCCGCTAAAAATACATTATTCAATCTTAAGCCCATCATTAATCCATATTTAATTTTATCTTTTATAACTGCTTCATAGGGGTAAAAAAATATCCACATTAACATTGAAAATATAAGAATTATAAATCCAAAAAGAATAGCTTTTTTTAAATTTTTCCAGCAACCTATTATTATGGCAATGAATATTACAAAAACTAAACTGTATGATAGGAACTTTGTTTCCTTGGTTATAAGAGAAAATAAAAAAATATTTATTAAACCAATTAATTTTGATACCGGATGCGCCTTATGCAAAAAAGAATTTCTTATGATATACATAAATAGAATATTATATTAATTTTAGCATACAAAGGATTAGATGGGTTAATCATTGAATGTTGCAGCTTGATTATGAACCTGCTGATCATTTCAGAAGCAGGATTATAACACTAATTTTAAACACTTACATAGTTGAATTAATTATATATCTTATTTCTTCTATTTTAAAAGGCTTTATTAAATATTTTATCTTCTTATCTTTTAAATTAAAATGGCAATTTGTTAAAATTATAATAAAGCTATCCGGCTGCAATTCTCTTAAATCTTCTATTTTACATTCATCTAATTCTTTTTCTGCATCAATTATTATATACTCATATTTTTTAATATTTATCATTGATTTAGCATCAATACAATCAATGCTATGATCAATTTCAAAAGAGCCCTTTTTAAAAGCATTATAAATTGCCCATTTTATTAACTCGTTGTTAGAGATAAGCAAAATGCTTCTTTTTTTCATAAAAAGCTTTTTTCTTTTTATAAAAAACAAACGACATGCCATAGATTGTTATTCGGCATATATCCTAAAGAACTTCTGAAAAATAAACAAAATTAAACAATTTTAGGAAGTAATTCCATTTTTTTTCTTGACAAATTGCGTAAATATGAGTAGCTATGCTCTCTCTTCCTACTTGACATCAGATATATGAATTGAATTTTTGCTCTATTGAATATTAAATTAATTAAATTCAAAAAACCATTTATGGGTATTTTAATTGAAAATTTTATAAGCAACCAATAGCGAAATATTTCCAACCTCTGCGAAAAATCACGCATTTTTTGTTTACTTCCATAATTAAAAAGCATGGTAAATGTCTCTTTTATTTTTGATAATGCTGGATAATTGCAAAGAATATTAAATAAGCAAAGTTATGGTATAATTATTGATGACAAAATTATGTGAGGCAAAAATGAGAAAGGCAGTATTAAGTATTTGTGTATTATTATTTTATATTACTGCAGTGTGGGGAGAGGATTTTTCAATAAAAATCAAAGCTCCTTCTTCAATAGCAGAAGGGAGCTTTTATAAAAATGGAGAGCCTAAAGCTTCTTTAGCGATAGTGCAGCCTCAGACAAGGAAGGTGATATGGTTGTATGATGGAAGATACTATACTATAGAAACATTGAATCCCATAAGCGTTGGAATAGATGAAGGAGGAAATTTATGGATAGGCGATGGAGCTTTAAATGCTGTTATTAAAATTTCATCACAAGGAAATCGGCTTTCTTTTATCTGTTATCAAAATAATGAATTAATTGATAATCCAGTAGATTTTGATTTCATTTGGGGAAATACAATAATTGTGGATAATTTAAAAGGAAATGTAATTGTATTAGACGCTAATATGAATGGCAATGTATTAATAACAGGATTAATCAATCCGACAGCGGTATATATAAAACCTTCCATAATTAGTGCTCCGATAAAAACAAATAAAAGGGATGGAAATTCTGTTTGGGAAATTGCGGATTTGTATGTTTCCCATTTAAATCCAGCGGGCTATTTTGATACTAATCATCCAGTTATACGAAAGTATCTAACCGATTTAATTACTGCTACTTTTCAGAAAGAATATGCCAAAGATTTTATTGAATATCCAGCAGAAGTAAGTATAATTGACAATAATACATTAATGATATTAGACGGGCATCTTGCTAAAATAGAATACTTTGATTTAGCAACTAATGAATTAATAAAGAGAGAAGGTAAATATGGAGAAGAGCCTTATGGGTGGCGTAATCCTTCCGACTTTACTTTGATACAAAAATGTGCCCTTATTACTGATACAAGTAATGATCGTATAGTTTTTCATCCAATTGATTCAAATAATAATAGCTGTCTTGCACTACTTTCCTCTTTACAAAATTCTTTAGAACCCATAGGAAATATTTCTAATATCAACTCTTCGTTGAGGATATTAGATTGTCAAGCGAAATAAAATTATGAGGAAAATAACATTCATATTTTTAATAATCAATATTTTATATTTTCTAATAAGTATTGATTTATTAGCTTTAGATTATCCTCATAATTGGGAGAAAGCAATACAATGCTCAAGCTGTCATAGAGTGAAGAATGCTCCTGGAGGTAAATTAACTTTAGTAGGGGGGAATGTGAATTTATGCAAATATTGTCACAATTCATCCGGTTCAGCTTCAAGATTTAATTTAGAGTATTCAGATCAGGGGCTGCCGGGTTCCTCCGGAACGAGCCATGGATTTGAGAAGGCAGCTATAAATTCAGGCTATGATGCAACGGAACCTACTGATGGTAATATGTATCTCAGACTTGAAAATGGCAATATAGTTTGTAGCACCTGTCACGCTGTTCATAATCATAATATATCCTTTCCCTTCCTATGGTCAACGAGAGATCAAATCTGTTCTAAATGTCACAGTGCCAGAGAACAATCTTCTCCTCCTTATACATCGCACCCGGTAAAGGTTTCAATTCCAGCAAATCCCGATTATAAGACACCAACTGATCTGGAATTATTAAATAATAAAGTAGAATGCCTAAGTTGTCATAGCATTCATTATACTTATAGCAAAACTCAATATAGAGGAAGAGCAGAAAGCGGGACCACCACTTGTCTTACTGATAATGATGCTACTTGGACACCCGACGCTTTAGTAGGATGGGAGTTGAAAATATTAATTACTTCCAATCCTAATAAGCATAATTGGTATCAAAGAAGAGTAATTACCTCTAATACCAATAATACAATATGTTGGAATGATGCATTGCCAGATCCAGTTGTTGCCAATGATCCTTATGTTATCAAAGATGTTGGCTCCGGCGATGGCTACCTTCTTAACCAAAGTAAAGAGAATCTTTGCACTCAATGCCATGCTTTTCCTTTGACTGGAACACACTTTACAAATAGTAATAGTCGGTGGCCAGGAGGTCAATATGGTTCTGATTACGCTTATACAAATGCTTCAGGCAGTGAAATATATCCTCAAGCAAGGAAAAACGATGCCGGAGTATTAAAGAATCAACCTGTTCCTTCATTCTTATCAAACAATTGTTATGATTGCCATTGGCCACATGGATGGAAAGATGCGAGTTCAACAACATATCCGAAACTAAATATAGAGTATGAAGAGAAGCTTTGTTATACTTGCCACGATGGCAGTCCAGCAACCACCAATGTTATGACTCATTTTGAAACAACAAATTGGGTAAACAAGCCCGTTGGGAAATGGTCTAATACAAATATAAATAATCATCATGATGTTAAGACAGCGGATCAGTCAGTAAGTGGAGCAAAGGTAGAATGCGTAAATTGTCATGACCCTCACAAATTATCCGGAGCAAATCCACCGATGTCAAGATTAATTCCGGACCCTGACCCTAATGATGGAAGGGTTCCTACGCCTGGGAATTCTTGGACTGGTTCAGATTTCCAAAGCGAATGGTGCTTGGATTGCCATGATGGTTCATACCCTCCGGATGTTAATCCCCCTACTAACCCATTAATGAATATATTAGATTCTTATACAAGCGGAGGCTCTTACGGACCGGATGTTCACGGCACAAAAACCGGCAACCCCACATTAAAATCAGGATATGGTTGGGCAAAGGGAGATACAATCCCCTGCACCGCTTGCCACGATCCTAAACATCAATCTACCAATTTCTTTCAGCTTGTTCCAAAAGTCAAAAGCAAAGATGGGACTACAGATATACCTGCAGATAGTTCTCGCTGTGGACCGGATGTCTATACTTATAATGTCACAGATATTAATACCACTAATGTTAAAATAGATGGATATTGTTGGTGTAATACCTGCCATACGGGTAGCATGGGAAGCAATAAAATTAATTGTTTCCAAAGTGGCTGCCACCACCACGCAAATAAACTTTAATTTAATTCCTTGACAATAGGCTAATATTCAAAGAAGGTATCATTAAAACCCCAAAAAGTACTAATGAGTTAATTGACCAGTTAAAAAGCTTTATTACCCCAAAGTCTATAAATAAAAGGTCAGCTAATTGCAAATTGAATGATAAAGCTCTGCTAATTTCTTAGCTACTATATTAATTTCAAATCTTCTTTTAGCTTCTTCATAGCCTCGGTTAGCTACTTCTTTAGCTCTGGCATAATTATTAATAATATGAATAATTTTTTCAGCAATTGCTGAAGGGGATTTAGGAGGGACAAGAAATCCAGTAGTATTATCTTCTATTACTTCCCTTAGACCATCAATATCGCTTGCAATAATGGGTAATCTATTGGCAAGCCCTTCTATCGCTACAATCCCTAATGGTTCAGATAAAGAAGGCACTACTAAAATCTTTAGCCTATTTAGATAGGCTTCAATATTAATAGTAGCGGAAATAAATTCTACTTTTTCCCTTATATTTAATTTTTCTGAAAGAGCAATCAAGTTTTTTCTTTGGTCTCCATCTCCGATTACCCAAAACTTACATTCCGGAAAGTGCCTAATTACTTGTGGAATTGCTTCAATAAAATAATTGATACCTTTATAATTAGAAAGTCTTCCAATAGTTCCTACTATAAAATCATCCTCATCTCTTTCTTCTCTAACATTGAATTTGGAAAAATTTACCCCATTAAATATTACTTGAATTTTATTACTCGGATAATTTAAATTAAGTAATTCATTTTTAACTGCTTCTGAACAAGCAATTATCTTCTCATAATATCTTTTTACTAAATAATCCAACAATTTCCTAATAATTAAACTTCTTTTCCTTATTTGAACTCGCAAGCTTTGCACAGAGCTTATAGCAGGCACCCAGGTTTCAAAAAATAATTTATATAAGCAAAAAACTAATTCTCCTGAAGATAAATGGCTATGGATAATATTAATTTTATATTTATTTAAAATTTCTCTTAATTTAAATGGAGCTCTTAATATAGATATTATTTTATATTTATTTGATGAGCTAATAACTTTTATCCCTGTTTTTTTCAAAAGGCAGGCTAATTCTCCTTCAGTATGGAAGCAAAAAATTATAAATTCGATATCCTTATGCAAAACAAGGCATTTTTCAACTAAATCTTTTTCAGCACCTCCAATTCCTAATGCTTCAATTATGTGTAAGACTCTCATTCTACAAATTAAAGGAAAGATAAAAAGTGGTTCCCTCTCCTAATTTTGTTGAAACAGTAATTTTCCCATTATGCTCTTCAATAAATTTTTTAGCTATTACTAAGCCCAGTCCAGTCCCGAAATCCTTTGTAGTAAAATAAGGCTCAAATAATTTCCGAGCAGTATTTTCATCCATACCAATTCCATTATCTGATAATTCAATTTTCAGTTCCTTTTCAATAATGTAAGCTTTTATTTTAATAACACCCTTTGTTTCTATTGCCTGAATTGAATTCTCAATTAAATTATTAAAAGCTTTTTGCATCTTTTCTATATCCCACTTTAAATCAGGTATTTTTTCTTCTATCTCTAATATAAATTCTATTTTATCTTTCAGATGAATTTTATAAGGTTCTATAATTGAACTAAGAAACTGACTTAATAATACTAAGTGCTTTTTAGAAGGTTCCTCAGCACCAAATAAAGAAAATTGCTTAACTATTTTCTTTAAATTATTTATTTGCTTAGTTATAGTTTTATAACAGATATCAAGAACGCTTTCAAAATTTTCCGGAGAAGTTTTAAAAACTTTATATAAATGATCAATAGCTAATTGCATTGGAGTAAGTGGGTTCTTTATTTCATGCGCTACTCTTTTAGCCATATCAGCCCAAGCAGATAATCTATTAGAAATTATTACATCAGTTAAATCTTCTATTACTATTATTATATCTTGATTAGAAAATAAACTCGGAAGAGGAATCCAACTAACTTTATAATGATGCGTTTTACCTTCCTTAAATACTTCATATTGCTCTGTCTGGATTTCCAATGAAGATTTTTTAAATTTATTTAATAAATCTTTAAAAGCTTTTAAGGCTTCTTTTTCGGTAGTTAATTCAAATAAATTAATAACTTCGCTTGATTTAAAATCTAATATATTTCTTGCTGCTTCATTAATTAAATTCACTCTTCCATCAAGAGAGATAGCTATGACACCATCAGTAACATTCGCAATTATTGCTTCAATATAAGCTTGTCTTTGTTTTATAATCAGCAATGATTGATTGAGCTTTTTTGCCATCAATTCTAAAGAATTTTTGATAGTATTAAATTCATAATCTTTAAAAGAAGGAATACTAATCTCAAAATGGCCATCAGCAATCATTTGTGTAGCTGCTATTACTGATTTTACAGGCTTAGATATTCTGTTGGCAATTACCAAAATTAATAAAGATGACAATCCAATTATTAGAGCTAATGTCAATAAAATTTTTTCATAAAACTTCGCTAATTCTATATTTATCTTTTCTTTAGAAAATAATAAAGGAAGGATGACTATTCTAGAAGGGTGATTAGGTAATTCAAGGGAGCCTGCCACATAATAATAAGATAACTTTCCTATTTCTTCATTTTCAATTATATAAGGTTTTCTTTCATAATAAAGTTGATAATAAGTTTGCCCCTTTGCAACTGCTGGTAGAAAATCTGAACTGAATAATTCCCTTCGGCTTGTAGCTTCAATTAGAAAATCCCTATAAATATTTATATCATATCCAGTTGTTTCGCTAACCCATTCCACAATCTCATCATTTAATAATGCTCCTTCTGAAGAATATCGCTCTTTATTAAAGTGAAT
Organism: uncultured Acidobacteriota bacterium; assembly: GCA_964423235.1. Lineage (GTDB taxonomy): Bacteria > Acidobacteriota > HRBIN11 > MFGW01 > MFGW01 > CAYREJ01. Next base: position 16,207 of record CAYREJ010000014.1, read on the forward strand.
AAAGTCTGTTATTAAACTCATAGAAGATTGCAGTTGATTTAAAGCTTCCAAACGGCTATGACTTACTTTATCTTTCATTATATAATTCCTTGTGGAAATGAAAAGAACAGAAATAGGTAAAGCTGCTATCAAAATTAAATAAATAAATATCTTCTTTGCAAATGTATCGGAAATGCTAAAAAATATATATCTTCTTTTTTTAATTATCATAGAAAAAATATAGAAAATTAATAAAGCCGCTGCGAAAAGAATTGCATCAAAAATAACAATTTCTATAAGCCTTGCTATTATTGTTGAAATATTTGAAATCGGGTAAGCTATCGCAAATAAATAATTTTCATTAGAAAAATAATAACCATAATATTTTTCATTATCCAAATTAATTCTTTGCCAATCTTTATCAATCAAAAATGGTAAGAAAGGAAGAGGTTTTGTTGAATTGGTATAAAGCAATTTATTTTTTAGATAAACGGTAATAATTAATTCAGGAAAAAATTGTTCTTCTTCTGAAAAATATTGTAAAGGCGATAAAAATAATTCATCATAAGGATTACGAGTTTGAACAAAAGGCAAATTATCGTAAGTCATTTCTACATAAATAAAACAAAAATATTTATTAAAAATTTTTTTTATGCCTAATAATATATTTTTTTCTTTTTCAACAGGCACAATCATTTTTTTTATTACTTTCCAATTATTATCATTATTCAAAGGAAATTCTTTAATAACCTCCGATAAAGAATAAGAAGACGCCTTATAAGAGAATTTATCAATCAAATTAAAATTTTCATCATAAAAATCAATTCCTGAATTTATTCCATAGATAGGAAAAGAAGTTTTTGTCCATATCCTAAAGGCAGCATTTTGTGTAAATAAATCCTTCTCTTTATAATTTTTATTTATGAATCTATCTACTTCTTTTAGGGCTTCTATGAATAATTCATAAGTCCATTTGTTTTGTTCTTTTATCATAGAAGCTATATTTGTCTTTAAAAAATTTTGCTTCTGCTGATTATAATAATTTGAACGAATGAAATAGGATAAAAAATTAATCGCAATAATAGTTAAAAATATAATCACTAATTTATTAGCATTGAGCCTACTCTTATAATTTTTAAATAGAGTAAAAAATAAAAAGCTAAGAAAGATAGCTAAAGATATTTCCAAAAAATGAAGTGAATAAAGAAGAGAAAATCTGATTTTATCAAAGGAAGAAAGAAAATATAAAGTTAAATCTTTGGAGCTATTAAAAATAATACTTCTTAATAAGGAAGAAAAATAATAATAATTAAAAAATACAACAACTAATGCACTTGAGATAGTTGATAATATAAAATAATATTTTTTAATTGCTTTTTCATTATAAATTTTTTTAAAAGAACTTACTTTAGGCAATATTTCCTTGATTAATAAAATAATGATAAAAGATTGAATCATAATTATAAAAGAGGTGAAAAGGAAATCGCCTGCTGATTTAAAAAGCCCAAAGAATCCTTTCAGAGCAAAATTAGTTGGATCAAATAAATTAATCTTCAATTGCAATTGTTTTTGATCAATGAAAAATAGCAAAAATCTATAACTCCACATTATTAAAGTAATAGAAATAAATAGCCTTATTTTACTTTGGTTCTCTAATGCTTTCTTAATATAGAAGCAGAAATAATAAATAAGTAAAATTCCTAATATAATATAATCAAGAAAAGAGAAAAAAAATATTTCTTCTCTAACGATATTATTGAAATAATTACCTTTTATAATCAAAGAAGCTGCTATATCTGTTGAAGGGATATTAAAATTATAATGATATTTTATGAAAAATTCTTTATTTGGCTGTATAACTTCTTGATAAGAAGAATTAGAAGATTTTTTAAAAGATTTGCTATAAATTAAAGAGACATTTTGTGGAATTTCAATAAAATTAAAATCATATAGATATTTATTATAGGTAATAGCTTTTTCTTGAAGAAGCAGTTCAAAGATTATAAATTTATCGTTGCTCAACGCTTTTTTGCTGATAAGAAGAACAGACTTACCGTAAAATATTAAAGAAGGCTTATCGCTAAATTCCTGTAATGCCATAGCAGGCATTAATAAAGATTTCGGCTTATTTATCCAAAGAATAGGCAAACAATATCTATCAAAAATAATAAAAGAATAATTTTTTAATTTTGAGTTCCTTACTTCATTGCTAAATAACTTATATAATAATGTATCAGGTTTTTCTCTATTTTTAATTGCAATCCTATACAAATCTTCATTTGCTTTTATATAAGCATTCCACATAGTTTTGAATTCATTAATCACAAAATTAGCTATGCGATCAGCTTCCTTTCTCTCTTTTCTCTTTATTGTCTCAAAGTTGAAGAGGTAAAAATTTAATATCAAAAAAAGACTAAGCGTATAAATTATAAAAATACAGATAGGTGCATAAATTACCTTTCTTTCTTTGATAGTAAAATAAAGGACAAATGAAATGATTAAAAAACAAAAAAACAAAATCCAGAGCGATTTAATTAATGGAATGCAAATACTTATTATTATGGAAAAAAGAAAGGAAAGGAAAAATAAAATCCTAAAGATTCCAATTAAGAGATTTTTATTTCTATAATTTTCCATTCATCATTAATATAAGCTAAATTGAAAAATAAAGTAATGGAAAATAATTCGCCATCTTTTTTGAATTTCCATCTTGCTTTCCTAATAGAGTTTTTACCGGAATTTTCTGCTCTTTTTTCAAAAATAAATTCTTCTGTAGTAATATTATTTTCCATATCTTTTAGAATAAAATGGAGTTGTTGAGAAGTAAAATAACGATTTTTATCAATTAATTGTGGAATGAAAAAATAAATCTTTCTATCAGCAGGAAAAAATTTTTCCAAGCCAGAAAAATTATTATTTATAAAGGAATCTCGGATTTGTGAATATATAGATTCAATATTTTCTTCAGCAGAAACGAGATCAATTAAAGAAATTATTAAAAACCCAATAATAATTAATTTTTTCATAATCACAGAATTAGATCAAAAACACAGCCATATATTTATTTGATTTTTCGAAGTTGTTTGAAAAATATTTTGAGCATCATTTCATACTGGTTATTATATATAAATTCAACAACAGGAGTATGATTTAGTTTGCTATTTGGAATAACATTCAATAAAGACCCACATGCTCCTGTTTTTTCATCTTTTGCCAAGATAAAAAGATGTTTAATACGGGCTAAAACAATAGCTCCAGCGCACATCGCACAAGGTTCCAAAGTAGATATTAAACTGCAATCATCTAATCTTTTGCTTTTTAGAAAGGAGATAGCTTTTTTAATAGCCAGTATTTCAGCATGATTAATAGCACTGTTTTTTGTTTCTACTAAATTATGTGCTTTAGAAATCAATTTATTTTCTTTGAATATAACTGCTCCGACGGGGACTTCGCCCTTTTTATAAGCTTTTTTAGCTTCATTAATAGCTTCATTTATAAAATCATTTATCATATTCATTATAGCTGGCGCGCCCAGGAGGATTTGAACCCCCAACCTTCTGATCCGTAGTCAGATGCTCTATCCAATTGAGCTATGGGCGCCTTTATTTAGTAGCGCCACGGGGATTTGAACCCCGGTTTGATGACTGAGAATCACCCGTCCTCACCAGGCTAGACGATGGCGCCATTTTCACTCTATATAATAATCTAATTTTTTCCAAAAGTAAACTCTCAATAATTATAAAGTTTATAGAGGAATTTGTAGAATTGAGAGTTCCACTATAATTACCATCAATCATTTTGGATTAAGGCTTCTGTGTCATTCTGTTGCTTAATGCCACAGAATTTCAGCCACAGAATTTCACAGAATCTCACAGAAAATCCTTTCCCTTATTTCTACTTAAGCTAAAGCACCTTTTAAAACAATTTAAACCCTCATTTATCATTATTCATTATTTTTGCCTCTTTCTGTGCCCTTCTGTGTTATTCTGTGGCTAAAAATCTATATCCCCTCGCCCTTCTTTATCATTCTATGGCTCAATGCCACATAA
>CAYREJ010000015.1:0-19027 GCA_964423235.1 uncultured Acidobacteriota bacterium
CTAATTTTATCCCTTCGTCCATCTATTCTATATATTTATTATTTTAAAAAGTCATAACCTCCTTTCGCAAAAGGATGACATCTCAATATTCGCCAAATAGCTAAAATTGTTCCTTTTAATATCCCATATTTTTGAATAGCTTCAATAGCATATTCAGAACAGCTCGGTTGATACCGACAAGCAGGCGGCAATACTGGCGATATTAAAATTTTATATGCTCTTATTAATGCTATTAAAATCCTTCTCATCCTTGCTTATTTTTGAAACGCTGTAACGAATTCTTCTTCTACTTCTTTGTATGTTTTATCTAATATTGATCTATAAGGAATTATTATTATATCTAATCCTTGAATTTTATCTTGATTATTCCTAAAGATTTCTTTTAAAATTCTTTTTATTTTATTCCTCTGATAAGCTTTTCCAACCTTTTTATTTATCTTCACCCCTATCCGACTATAATCTAATGAATTCTTAAGTATCAAAATTTGAAAATTGTTAGATTTTATCTTCTTTCCCTCTTTAAATATTTTATTAAAATCTTTTTGAAAATGAATTCTTTTATTTCTGCCGAGAGTATTTTTTATTTCTTTTCCTTTTTTCATTTAATGGAGATTCTCTTTCTTCCTTTCCTTCTTCTCCTTTTTATCACATTTCTACCACCAGCAGTTCTCATCCTCACTAAGAATCCATGCGTCTTCCTTCGTTTTCTACGATTAGGCTGAAATGTCCTTTTCATTTTATTTCCTCCATCTTTAGAGCTTCAATCATTTATCATTGAAACTATGTCTCTTTTATTGATTGAATAATATATCAAATAATGATATAAATTTCAACTTTTTGCATTCCTTGAATCGTTTTTGTTATCTATTTGTAAAAGGATGAACACAGATGAAATTTGTCTTTTAGGCAATATATTTTTTTATCATTTTATGCCAAAGTGGCCAATCATGATGCTCTCCCCACCAAATATCTAAATAATGTTTTATATTCTTGTTAGCCAATATCTGCGAAAGTTTTTCGGTCGTTGCCCTGCAAATGTCCCATTCCCCAGCAGCTAAAATTAAATAAATCTTATTATAAGCATTTATATAATGAGGATCAGACAAATTAGGAAGAAAATCTAAAGGGGAAACAAAATAACATTCATCATCATAATATCCATCAAAAAAGGAATGAGTGTCATAATCCCCGCTCATACAAATTGCTTTTCCTATTAGATAAGGATTCCTTAAAGCAAATAAGGCAGCATGAAAACCTCCGAAGCTACACCCTGCAACTATTAAAAAAGGATTCTTGTTTATATTGTGTATGAAAGGAATCACTTCGTTAATTATGTAACTTTCATACTGTAAATGCCTTGCAACTCTTTGAGCTGGATGCACTTTTTTGTTATACCAACTTTCATAATCTACACTATCTACACAAATTATCTGATTGTAATTCTTCACAATTTGTTCTTCGAGAGCATTAATCATACTAAATCCTTCCCAATCATAATGTCTTCCACCTGAAGTAGGAAAAACCAACACAGGCGTCCCACCACTGCCATATACGATTATTTCCATTTCTTTATTTAATCTTTCAGAATACCATCTAAAATATCTTTTATTCATTGTTTCCCTCCCTAATAAAATATCTTCTAATAACTCTTCAAAAAAAGTTCATTCGCCAAATTTACCTATCCATCCTTAAATTATTATCATTGCAAATGCTATTGAAAAATATCCATTGGCTTCCAATAATTTCTTCTAAGCTACTATGAGATGGACGCCAATTTAGTATTTTTTTTATTTTTGATGAATCCGCTATTAAAACAGAAGGGTCTCCTCTTCTCCTTTGGGAAAACTCCAAATCAAGCTTTTTCCTTGTTATTTTTTCTGCTACTTGCACTACTTCTTTAATGGAATATCCTTTTTCATTTCCGATATTAAAAACATCACAAACATTGTTATTTAGCAAATAATTAGCTGCTAACAGATGTGCTTGAGATATATCTAAAACATGAACAAAATCCCTTATACATGTTCCATCAGGTGTCGGATAATCATTACCATAAAGTTGAAATTTAGGTCTTTTACCCAATAAAGATAATAATATATTCGGAATTAAATGAGTTTCTCCTTCATGGTATTCTCCTAAGTTAAATTCCAAGGCTGCACCAGCTGCATTGAAATATCTCAAGGATATATAATTTAATCCATATATTTGACTGCAATAATGAAGCACTTCTTCACATATCTTTTTTGTATGCCCATAAACATTATTAGGAGCTAACTTTTGTTCCTCTTTTATAGGTATTGCTTGGGGCTCCCCATACACCGCCGCCGAAGAGGAAAATATAATTTTTTTTATCCCAAATTTTATCAAATTATTAATAAAACTCAAGAATTTCACCACATTATTTTCATAATATTTGAAAGGCTGCTCCATAGATTCACTAACAATTGCAGATGCAGCAAAATGCATAACCATAATCGGAGCATATTCTTTTACTACTCCTTCAAGCCAGTTGAAATCAGCATAATCAGCTTTATGAAAAATCATCCCCTTTATGTTTTCAATTCTTCCTGTTGACAGATTATCTACAATAATAACACGCCATCCTTCTTTTTGAAGTTGTCTACAAACTATGCTACCAATATAGCCTGCCCCTCCTGAAACTATTATTGAATTCGCCATCTATTCTTATCCTATTATATTTAAGATAAAAAATATAATATCAAAAATAATATATAATTTTCAAATATCTTCATCTGTTTTTATATCTGGTCAATTTTATACAAAATTGTTGATTTGAGACTACCTTATTCTATTTATAGCTTATATTTTCAAACCACAAAGGACACAAAGTTGTCACAAAGCACACAAAGTTTTTTCTTTAAAATATATCCTCCTTTGTGAGCTTTGGGGTTTATAATTTTTTTGCCATTGGCTTTGCTTTTAGCATTTGGAATAAACTAACTATTTACCTGTTTTTGCCTTGCTATGAAAATATAAAGCAATTATAATATTCTAAAGACTTATTTTTATTGGCTATGCTAAGGCACTGCTACATCAGTATTGAATAAGCTTAAAAAGAATGAACTGATATTGAAATGAGCGTGCTTCTTAATATATCGATCTTTCAAAAAATGAGAAAGGTTCTTATTTATGATAAATCAAGATTTTCCAAAAAATGATGTTAAAGAAAAATACAATAAAAGTTATGAAAGTGAATAAAGAGAATTGCTGGTTTATTTGAACTTGTAGATGAGGAAAGGATTGACCTAAAAAATAAGGATTATAACTTTATTAAACCATTAATTTAATGATGAAATAATGGATGAATTATTAAAAAGATTATTAAAAAATTCTAAAGTTACATCCGAGATGATTAAAACTCGTATTTGTCATCCTATAACCTATCAGGAATATCCTAAAAGAACTTATTTTGCTATATTAAAAAAATATGCAAGCGATTTTTTGAATAATGGCTCTGAACCACGGATGATTGGGATAGCAGGGCTAAGGGGAACAGGCAAAACTACGCTGATGTGGCAAGTAGCAGGTGATTTAATGAGAAATTATAATTATCCACTCTATTTCTTCAATGTAAATGAAATTACAACTTTAGGTTATGATTTGATTGCTACCCTGGATGCCTTTCAAGAAGTAATTTTAAAGAAAAGATTTAATCAATTTGAAAGCCCCATAATTTTAATGTTTGATGAAGTGCACGACGCGCCGGATTGGGCAAAAGCGCTAAAAATATTATATGACGAGGCAAGAAGCTCATTTACAATCTGCACAGGGTCATCCGCGTTATTACTCCGTCATACAGCTGACTTAGCAAGAAGGATTAAAATAGAAAGGTTATATCCCTTTCGTTTTACTGAATTCATTACTGCTAAAAGTTTCTTTGATAGTAATAATAAGAAGACCGTGTTTCCTATACATGGATTAGCAGAGAAACTTAAGCAAGCTATTTTCTTCACCGGAGATGTTCAGGAGGTATATTCCCAAGTCTCTGAAAACCAAGGAAAAATAGAAAACTATTTTCAACAAGCAAAAAAAGTCATTGGAAAGGAAATAAATTCTTTAATTGAAGAATATATAAAATATTATAATATACCAGCATTTCTGTTATATAAAGAAAGAGAAATCATTCTTGAAAATACTTTTGAATTATTTAAAAGGGTAGTTTATGAAGATACCTATAAAATAAATGTTTCAATAGAAACAGATGCAATATATATTTTGAAGTTACTCATGCAACTTTCAATATCAGATGAAATCAACCCTGATCTCTTGTCTCAAAAAACTGGCATTAGGAAAGACCAACTAAATGCTATCTTGGATATTATGGAAAAAGCAGAATTGATAAATATTTTAAATCCTTATGTCGGTACGGAATCAAGAATTTGGAAAAACAAAAAGGCATTTTTTATGTCCCCATCTCTTAGACTATCATTACTATCTATTATATATGGGAAAAATGTACCTAAACTTTTGTCAAGCAAATTATATGAGGATATGGTTGTTATGTATTTAAAAAAAATGTTGAATGAAAACCAAATACTCTTTGCAAAAACAGATTCTTCGCCATCGCCTGATTTTGTTATTGAGACAATGGATAATCCGATTTTGATCGAAGTAGGTATAGGTAAAATTAAAACATTCCAATTAAAATCAATTAAGAAAAGATATGGTTTATTAATGTCCAATGCAATAGAAAATATAGAGATAAGAAATGATACTATAAAGCTACCTTTTAAAGTATTTCTATTATTATAAGGATGTTTTATAAAAGACTAGAATTTAAATCTTAATCCATCCCTTATTTGCGAGCTTTGAGTGAAAAATTATTTGAATTTCCATGCAAAGACACAAAGAATATATACTCACACTACTGCGAAAGAATTTTTATAGAATTTAACTTATGAAGGACACTATATAAGTGTCCCTCATAAGTTTGAAAATTAATTACAAGTTCCTATTTGTTGAGGTAAGCAAGGAGTAGTAGCAGCTGGTCTTTCAGCACCACTTGAATCTTTACCATAAGAACCTTCTTTGCCAGAATTTTGAGCAACAACAAGGTAATAATAGCTGCCGGTAGCATTTAGATCTGTATAAGGAGAACCTGCGCTATTACATTCTATTGAAGAATGATTATAGCCAGCCCAAGGCAAAGAGCCACGATATATTCCATAAGCCGTCGTTTGACAAGGAGCCCCAGGAGATGTCCAAGTTAATTGCGGATTACCTGAAGATTTAGAGACATACAAAGTATTTTCTACGCGACCCGGCGCTGCTCCGCCAGTAGTGCAACTTGCCAATGCTATGACTCTCATATCGTCGCCATACCAATTTTCCAAATTCACACCATCATCGGAACCAAATCTAAATCTAAATAAAATATTTTGTCCTGCGTATGTTCCCAAATCAACATCATAGAAATACCAATTTGGTAAAACATTACCGGAGAAGACTGGCTGATTTCTCCATCCGGAGCAAGAGTTCGTGCTACCATTGGTAGAGGAAGGATAACCTTGTCTTGGTGTAACAACAGTATATGAGGTTCCCCCATTATTACTTACTTGAACATCTACAAAATCCCAACCTTCTTCAAGATTATAAGTTGTCCAGAACTCAAGGAAATAATAAGCGCCACCAGTTAATGAGATAGAAGGAGAAGTAAGATAAGAGCAGAGCAGATTTTGACCGGTGCCAGAGTAATAACTTCTTGTTCCACCGGGGGTATGGTTCCTCGCAGTGCTTATATTCCATTGGGTGCCTAATGACATTTGAGCAGAGCCCGTATCACCTGCATTATCACTAAATAGAACAGTTTCTGGTCCCGTCGGAGCATTGCTTGCTTTCACAACATTTGTTTCAAAATTACCACCATTACAAGGTCCGGAACCTCCACCTGATCTTGAATCTTCAGCTCTTACTGCATAATAATAAGTAGTTCCAACTGTTACAGAATTATCAGTATATGAAGTTCCAGTAAGACAAGTAGCAAGCTGATTTGTCGGACCGGGATCAAAATTAGGATCTGTACTTCTGTAAATAGTATATCTTATATTAGGAAATGTTGGACAATTAGAAGTAGCAGCATTCCATTGTGCCGTCAAGCTACAAGTGCTTTGCTTATCATTGGAAACTGAAACTATTCCACTAAATGTCGGAGCTAATGTGCAAATACCGGTTGCTGTTGCTTGAGCGCAACTTGAAAAATCTGATTCACAGGAAGCAGCATAGATAGCTGTGACCTTATAAGCATAAGTTGAACCGCCAGAAACAGAATTATCGACATAAGAAGTAGAAGAAACGCAATTTGCAATTTTTTCAAATGTTGTACCGGGACAAGCTCCAAAGCTTCTATAAACATTATAACAGACTGCACCTGTTGCTGCTGACCAAGAGACTGTAATTTGATTATCTGCGGTAGCAGATGCTGAAACGCCAGTAGGAGCTGCTGGCTGGGTTGTATCTGCAACATCTCCTGTTACAACTAATGCATACGGCTGAGGCGCTTGAGGAATATTAATTCCTTTTACTTTAATTTTCCATATTCCCGTTGCTGCACTGCTTATGGATAATTGTTCAGTAGTATTCCTATTATCCTGGGGCAGAGCATCATTTGTTGTTTGCACAATGTTATAGCTCGCGTCCAATGTTAGATGATAATTTGTGCTATTTGCCGGATCAGTTGCTTCCAGCATTAAATCATTAACGAGAGCTGGATTAGCATTTAAGGCTGCTGGGTAATCACTCCAAACAAGAGTAGCTTTCAATGTCTGAGTAGTGCTATTATTCTGGATATAATAACATCGGCTCATTCCGGTAGTAAACCCGGAAGTATTATCAGCTACCCATAATCTTCGTGTGTCTCCAGTAAAATAAAGTGATTCATCTAATTGAAGCCTTCCCCATCCTTCAGTTATATTAGGAGGTTGCCCTGTAACACCGGTCATATCTACTGAACCATTAACCATAGTTGCTTTTATCAATGCAGCTGAAGGAATAAATCCATTAGACGGAACTGGAGCTCCAGTAGGATAATAACCATCTACATAATATTGTCTTGTTAGCAAGCCATAGCCGGCACATGTAGGACAAGCCATTGAAGTCCCACTCATCGTTAGTGTTCCACAATTATTTGAATTATTATTTCCATCATTATTCGCTGAAACTACTGAACTCCCTTGACAAGTAAAATCCGGTTTCATTCTTTTATCATAGCTCCATCCTTCACTTGAATAAGATGCAATGCTTGTAGCGCTTGTACCATGCAATGTAGCTCCGATACTGGAACAATTCTTAGCAACGCTTGGCGCGCCCACAGTAGAATCCGGACAATCGCTGGCGCTATTGCCCGCTGAAAAGAAAATTGCCATATCTTTATTCGTCCAGACAAATTGATCTACATCCCTTGCATCTGCTCCGTAGAAATTTCCATCACAGGGGCATCCTGCTGCCCCGCACCCGTATCCCCAACTATTTGTATGTACTCTGGCACCATCCGCGTATGCTATGCTCAATACATCGTAAACTGTTCCACAAGGATTATTTATAAATTCAAGGTTAGCCCCTAAATCTTCCATAACTACTTTTGAACAAAGAGCCATCCCATCACCAGAATCTCCTGTCCCTGTCCCACAAGCAGTCGCAAAGTTATCTCCAATAAAAGTTGTAGAGGTATGGGTCCCATGATCATTTCCAGAAGACCCCGTTCCAGGACTACCTGCAGTCCCACAAGTCGTTGCATCCATAGAATAATATATAATTATCTTTCGCATCGAAGGGTTTTCAGCTACATCTCCCCAAGGTGCCTGATTATCAAAGGGCGGCGGACCTAAGCTCGTATCTCTGTAATAGCACATATCATAATCAAAACCGCTATCAGATATTCCACCAATCTGACCTTGTCCCCTTAAATTGTTCGTGTATAATGGATAAGAACCACTTACAAATCTTTGATGAACCCACCTTCCTGCATCATTATTCAACAATACTTTTTGGAATATCTCTATCCCTTCAACTTCCTTTATATTTGCTAATAATCTAACTACTTCAGCATAATCTTTAGGGTTTATATCAATCCATATCCTTGTATTATGCGGATGCACAACCTCATTTACTATCCTCCCCAATGAAGCATCCTTAATAGTCGCTTTCACTCTATCAGAAACTTCGCCACCATATAATACGACTGTTAATCTAATCTTATCATCAATAACCGCTCTCTTATAATCTTTCGTTTGCAGTAATTCTCGTGCTAACTTTGATAATTTTAAATAAGGTTGTTGAACTCCCACCCAGTAGATATAAGGCAATCCTTTTATAAGTTCCGCTTGATTTCTTTTCATTTTCACTATGTAAGAATTATATGGAATATACCATAATACTTTACCACCCAATTTTTCTATTTCATTACGCCAACTTTGCAAAATTTCGCTCTTGAATTTTACTATAAAATAATCTGTCTCTTCAGGTATTACCTTGCTAAATTCAGGAACTATGGAATCATTAATTTTATTAACATCTACAAGTATCCCGTCATAGCTAATATAAGGATTAGGACTGGAAGCACTCTCTTTTGCCGTTGTTCCTTCAATAACAGCTGCAATTGCTAAAACAAGTACTGTTAAACCGATAATTGTTTTTTGATTTTTTTGTTGAAACATAAACACCCCCTTTAAAAATTTGCTAAATACCAAATTCTAAATAGTAAAAATTATTAAATTATAAAGAGCTTTGCCTTTTACAATTTTAGTTAATCATAAATTTTGGACTATGTCAAGAGGCTTTAAAGTAATCCTTCATTAAAAAATTTTTCATCCGCGCTAATGAAAATGTATAATAGTATATGGTGCTTCTGTAGTAAAATATAAATTCGATTATACTTTAATTAATAAATTCACCACAGAGACACAGAGAACACAGAGAAGAAATTGCTAGCTTCCCAATTTCTTCTCTTAGCTTTATTATACTACCTTTAACCTATCACCCATTACCTACCACCCATTACCCATTACCTTTATATTAATTTATTTCAGTGTAGTGCTTTAGGGATCTTGTGACAAAAGAGCTCACCAAGAATAAAAGCAGGTAATTTTTAAATAAACATCTTTATCCGGCTTTACCCCATTAGTCTCATCATAGATAACTGTTTCTATATTAGGAATTAATTTAATATCTTTTAGTATTGAATAATCTAATCCTGCAATAATAAGAGTAAAAGGAGAAGAGCTATTCAAAGGAATGTATGATTGTGTAGGTCCCCAAGGTAAAGCGTCAGCAACTCTATCTAACCGAAAAACCAAAGAAATTTTATCATTAGCTTTAGCAATAGTTAAAATAGAAGCCACATCAATATTCATATCAGCACCAGGGCTTACATTTTTTCTTACTTGATGAGAATACATAGCTCCGAAACGACCCTTTTCTCCTTTCCATCCCAAAAAAGCTTGATAAGTATAAATACTTGTTGGAACATCAAGCTTTTCATAGTCTACATATAATTCAATATAAACTTGCTTTTTTGTATCAAACAAAAAGGAACCAGCAATTTTTTTTCCTCTATTAGTTTCTGATTTAACTCCTGCACCATTACCAAGTTGTAAATGATATCTAAATATCTTTTTTTCACCAACTGTTCCGAGTAGTGCTATACCAAAATCTCGGGAATCCCCCATTTTGTATAAATCCAAAGGGGTCTTCTCCACACTCCTATACCCCCAAAAACCTTCTATGTATTCCCAAATAGGGGATGGCGATATTCCAAGAAAAAGATTGCAATTGCTCTTTTTCCATTGAAGATAGGCATCTTTTATATAAGGCTTAAGAGAATCTTTAGTTGTAAAATCTCCGGGGCTATTATATTCTAAACGGAGACGAGTCAGCCATTGCTCTGTGTATTTATAATCATATGTAAAATATATTCTTCTAAACCAAAAACCATTTTGATTTTTCAAATCTTTATTGTTGTGAGATATAACATAATAATAGTCGCCAAACATATATCCGGAAAACTTCCCTTCGCCATATCCAACTCCACTATATGAAACAATAAGTCCACTTACCAGAATTAATATTATCATTAATTTTTTTTTCATTTTACCCTCCTATTTTAAATTTTTAATTATTTCCTTTTCTTGATTTTCAATTATCGCTATTAGCTTTGATAAAATATCAATGCCTTTTGAATATATGCCATCCAAGTTTCTTGCTTTAAATTGTGAATTAATTTTATCAATTAAAAAATTAAGATGTTCTTCTAAAAATTTAACAATTTTTTTTGAATAATTTCTTGCACCTTCAGAATTATTTCCTTGAAAAGATTCAATTTGCTTTTGGAAAAGAATTCTCAAGAAGTTCAATTCTATTGATAAATGATCAGATAATTCTTTAGCAGCTTCATTTATTTTAATTCCTTCCTTTAAGTAAATCTTATTTAAAGAAACAGCAGTTTCGCCACAGAGCAAATTCTCAAACTTAAATTCAGACAAATTATTAGGATAGTACTTATTCACTGAAATTGGGATTATCCATTTGTCTTTGTAATAGCTCTCATACAATTTAATTGAAAATTCCCCCGGCAAAGTAAAGAACTTTGTAAATTCAATTTGAAGTAGTTCTAATGGAAATTCTTCATTATTTACATCGTCTATTATCTTGAAAAAATCTTCGCAAAAACCATTGAATAGGTTAAAGAATATTTTTCTTAACTCTTTATTTTTTAAAAATTCGATTAATTCATTATCCGGAGGAGAGATGTATAGACGGGAGAAAGCGCTAAGTATAATTTCATACATTTTTAATTCTTTCATTGCTTCTTTTACTTTTGAATTCATTTTCTTTTTGGGGCAGTTATTAGGATTAGGCTTTGTAAATTTTAACGCAAGTTTGTTTATGAAGAGCCATTCCTGAAATTGGATCAGATTCAGCTGGTCTAAGTATGGCATCAGAGGAACCTTTTCCCTTTGCAATATTTCCTAATGCCCAATGTCCAAAACCATGCTGCAACCCTACAACTTTAGGATGAATCCCTTCTGTGATTTCAGCTATGGCTTCCATTTTACCAAAAGGAGATTCCAATATTACTTTATCTCCGCTCTTAATTCCTAATTTTTTCGCTGTCGCAGTATTGATTCTTAAATGATTTTCTCCTTTCAGTTCCATAAGATAAGGATTATTTTGTGTTCTTGTATGAGTATGAGAAGCTTCTTTCCAATTGATAAGAAAATAAGGATACTCTTTATCCGGCATCCAATCTCTCTCTTTGTATACTGGCAAAGGCTCTAAAGGATTTCCCTTAGCATCTTTTTTCTCTTTAAGGTATTCAGCATATAATTGAACTTTTCTTGTAGGCGTTTCAAATCCCACATAAGCTTTTCCATCAATTATTATTCCTATAGCTTTATCTTTCTTGCCATCCTTTGAAGTGT
Source organism: uncultured Acidobacteriota bacterium (assembly GCA_964423235.1). Lineage (GTDB taxonomy): Bacteria > Acidobacteriota > HRBIN11 > MFGW01 > MFGW01 > CAYREJ01. The sequence goes on from CAYREJ010000015.1 coordinate 11,436, forward strand.
AAACAATATTATTTTCAATAATCTTATCCTTCAAACTTTCTTGAGGTATTTCTTCTGCATATTTTCGATACTTAACACTTTCTTTGGCAACCCAAGTGGCACCTGGCAATCTCTTAATTTCTTCTAAAGACATTTTAGGTGCCCCTTTAATCACTTCTTTGCTCAAATAATCTTCATACCATTTAGTCGGATCCTCAATCTTTTCTCCCGTCAATGGTGAAACGGCAAAAAATTCCACACCTTTTTTATCCTTGATACCTAATCTTCTTCCCAATTCAATAATAAATTCATATTCGGTAGGTTGACCGAATATTGGCTTAACAGCGGGTTGTCGCAGACCTAAAACAGGCCATAATACCCAATGAGAATTCCAATCGTACCTTTCCAAATAGCAACTACCCGGTATTACTAAATCAGCCATCATAGCTGTTTCTGATAAATGAGTATCAATACATACAATGAATTCTAATTTCTTTAGTGCTGCTTCAACAGTTTTTGTGCCAGGAACTGACATCATCACATTCTGAAAAACAAAAAAAGCTACCTTCGGCATATAAGGTCCCTTCTCTTCTGCAATATTACTAAAATATTCTGTATAAACTCCTGATTTATGGAAAAAGGGATATTTATCCGGACCACCATCTAATCTTGGCATATTAGATTTTTCTGCTTCAATAGGCTGATGAGAATTTCCTTTTTTAACTGGAATGGTTAATGTTCCCGGACTATCTATTTGACCGGTGATTGCTGCTAATGCCCCAATTGCCCATCCACCATAAACTGCATTGGAATGTTGTCCGGGACCGGACCAGCAATCCACTATTGCAGGTTTGGTTGTAGCAAATTCAATTGCTATCCTCTCAATAGTTTTTACCGGAACTGAAGTTTTCTTAGATGCCCATTGGGGCGTCTTATCCGAAACATATTTAGCAAATTCATCAAAGCCTACTACCCATTTCTTTACAAATTCTTTATCATATAATTTCTTGGCAATAATTACATTAGCCATCGCTAAAGCTAACGCTCCGTCAGTGGAAGGAATAATCGGTATCCACTCATGAGCTTTTGATGCAGTCAAGGAAAAGTTAGGATCCACCACTACCATTTTAGCTCCATTTTCAATTGCTCTGGTTATAATGCGGGGAAGATGAGACCATTTAGTTGCTGAAAGAGGATTCCAACCAAATAATAAAATGTATTTTGTGTTTATAAAATCACAAAGAGGCCTATCATGTCCAAGCAATATTTTGAAAGAGGCTTTACGAGACACATCGCATAAATTGGAATGCATTGAATAATTCGGCGTACCAAAAAGTGCACAAAAATCAGATTGAATATGAGTAAAAGAATGATCCTCTGAAAACCAAATCAATTTATGCTCTTCCTTATTATCTTTCAATTCCTTCAATTTTTCTACTATTATCTTATAAGCTTCATCCCAACTAATTTCCTTGAATTTAGGATCTACATTAATTCCTCTCTCTTTATTAGTCCTAAGTAAAGGTCTTTTAACTCTGTCCGGATCATAAAGAGCCATTATTCCTGAATTTCCTTTTGGACACATTACAGCTCCTTCTTGTTTATTATTGAAAAAATCCTCAGCATTATTACTAAAACCATTTGGATTTTCATTATTTGGTTCTATCTTCACAACTCTTCCATCTATTACTTGAACCATTATTCCTGTTTGCCCTCCACACATATTACAGCAGCTGGGTATCCACTTAATTTGCGTCTCATCCGCCAATGCTATCTCTTCTTTTGAAGCCTTAGAAAATACTCCGGATATGGGGCTTATCCCCGCTGCCAATATCCCTAATTTTATTAAATCCCTTCTTGATATCCTCTTCATTTTTTATTCCTCCTATTATTGGGAGTTTCTTAAATTAAATAAAAAACCGAAGGCTTGGTTCCTGCTTCAGGTTTCAAAACAATATATTTTCTCTTTTTCAATAATTGAGCTACTTCAGAATTAGGATCATTTAAGTTCCCAAAGAATCTTGCCTTCCCCATACAGGTCTGCACGCAAGCAGGTAAGGAAGTATAATTCCCTCTCTCATCTTGTTTATGAACACAAAAAGTGCATTTCCGCGAACGATATATTGGAGGTTCCTCATCTCTCCTCACTCCATACTTCCCTTTAAATTCCTTAGAAGCAATTTTCCCAAATTCTGTTTTAGACTGAGGATAATTATTTCCTTCATCAAAAGTTATGGCTCCATATGGACAAGCTTCTACGCATTTTTGTGCTCCTATGCATTTATCATAATCAATAATTACTATTCCATCTTCCCTTTTATAAATTGCTTGAACTGGACAAGCTTTTAAACAAGCCGGCTGCTCACAATGCATACACGGTCTCGGAATTATGCTCCTTCTTACTTTCGGATATTTCCCTTCTTCTTTTATATAAACCACATTGTAAAAAATACCTGGCGGTGTAAGGTTCTCTTGCTTGCAAGCTATTGTGCAAGCCTCGCATCCAACGCACCTTCTCAAATCAATTACCATTGAATATCTCACGGAATTATTGCCGCCTTCTCCTAAAACAGGATATGGCTTACTCATCATCAAGGCAGCAGCTCCTATTAATCCTTCCGCTGTTAATTTTAAAAAATCTTTCCTGTTAATTTTTCTCTTTAATAACTTGCTACCTTCTTTCATTTCATTATAATTTTCTTTCATTTGAACCTCCTTTTACCGTACATATGATAATCGCTTAATTATTTTTATTTTCTTGGGCAATTAAAATGCCATTTGCAAAAATCTTTATTTGACAAAGATCCTCTTTTCTTTTATTAAGCTTCTATTTATTCAAATGTGTTTCCTTTGGAAATAATACTTATAAAAAATTGTCTATATCATTATTTTATTTGTTTCCAAAGTAAACAAGTTTTATATCCCATATTCTTTTATCTTTTGCCATAATGTTTTCCTACTGATACCTAAAATTTCAGCAGCTTTGCTCTTGTTCCCATTACTTATCTTTAAAGCTTCCAATATATAATCTTTTTCTAAATCCTTTATCACATCAGGCAAAGATAATTTAATATATTCTTTTGCTTTTGAAAAATAGCCCGGTAAGTCTTTAATAGAAATTTTTTTATTCCCTTCAGACATTACAATCAATCTTTCTATTATATTCTCTAATTCTCTCACATTCCCCGGATAATCATAATTAATCATTGCTTCAATTACTTCCTTTTCAAACAGAACATTTTTACTATATCTTTTATTTAGCTTTTTTTGAAAATGCTCAATCAATAGAGGAATGTCTTCTTTTCTTTCTCTTAATGGTGGGATGTAAATAGGAATTACACTTAATCTATAATAAAGGTCTTCTCTAAATCTATTATTCTTAATTTCTTGCAGGAGGTTCCGATGGGTAGCTGCAATAATTCTTGCATCCACTTTAATCGTTTTTATACCACCAAGCCTCTCAAAACTTTTTTCCTGCAATACTCTCAACAGCTTTGCTTGCAATGATAAAGGCATATCCCCAATCTCATCTAAAAAAATAGTTCCCTTATCTGCTAACTCAAATCTACCGGGCTTAGATTTTATTGCTCCGGTAAAAGCCCCCTTCTCGTATCCAAAAAGTTCGCTTTCAAGCAATCCTTCAGGAAAATAAGCGCAATTAATTTTTATAAAGGGATGATCTTTTCTGCCGCTAAAATAATGGATAGCAGTAGCTATCAATTCTTTACCTGTCCCACTTTCTCCTTGTATAAGAACAGTTGAGTCTGCTTGAGCAATTCTCTCTATATTTGCAAATATATCTTTCATAGCTTGCGACTCTCCAATTATTTCAACCGGACAAGAAAACTTACTTAAGTTTGTTTTTAATCTTATATTTTCTTCTTTAAGCTGTAAATATTCTAAAGATTTTTTTACTGTAATTAAGAATTCTTCTATGGAGAATGGCTTTGTTATATAATCATAAGCTCCTAATTTGATAGCTTCTACTGCATCTTTTATATTACCATATGCGGTAATTATGATTACCGCTGCGGTAGAATTTTTCTTCGCTTCTTTTAATATTTCAATCCCATCTGCTCCAGGCAGTCTTACATCGGTTATTATTAAATCGTAATCCCTTTTTTTTAATTCATCAATAGCTTCTAAACCATTGCTTAAAGATTTAACATCATATCCGTTCTGAATTAATATATCTTCTAAAGTTACTTTCATTATTTTTTCATCTTCAACTAATAGAATACACCTTTTCATCAGAAACCTCTTTAGGCAATTTTATTATAAATTCAGAGCCTTTATTTTCTATACTATTAACTAATATTTCTCCATTATATTTTTTTATAATGTGATAACAAACCCATAATCCCAAACCTGTTCCCTCGCTTTCTTTTTTAGTTGTAAAAAATGGATCAAATATTTTTTTTAAGTCCTTTTGGGCAATTCCGATACCAGTATCTTTAAATTTAATTAATAAATAATTATCTTCTATGTAATATGAAATCAATAATTCTCCTCCTTTAGGCATTGCTTGCAAAGCATTTAAAATTATATTTAAAAAAACTTGTTGCAATGCAATAGGATCATAAGAAAATAAAGGAAGATCTTTTTCGCCTTTTATTCTAACTGTTATATTATTGCTAGAAATTTTATAAGATAATAATTCAAGAGTATCTTCTATAACTTCGCTAATATCTGTTTTATATTTAGCTTCAGAAATTCTCACATATCCTAATAATCTATTAATAATCACTTGAATTCTTTCTAAACCTTCTTGAGCTAACATTGAATATTTTGCAATAGCTTCCGGGTCTTCTTTAAATTTATTTATCATATAAAGACAATTAAAAATGCCACCAAGCGGGTTATTAATCTCGTGGGCAATCCCTGAGGATAATATGCCGATCGAAGCCATCTTTTCCGATTGAATTAATTTTTCTTGTGTTTCTTTTAATTGTTCTTGAGATCTCTTTATCTTAAATATCATCTCATTAAAATTTTCTCCTAATATTTCAAATTCATCATGACTATGAATATCAATTTTCATATCTAAATTACCGCTTCCAGCCTTTTCGAAAGCATCAGCTAAAATAGATATAGGCTTAATAAATCGCTTGCTTAATATTACTATACCTAAAAAAGATAAAATTAAAAAAATCAAAGTAATTTGTGATATTCGCATAATTGTTTCTTTTTTAATGGAGGCTAATTTATTAAGAGATATTCCTAAACGAAGCAAACCAATCTTTTTTTCAGATATATAAAGAGGAACAGCTATATCAAGAATTTCTTCTTTGCCCTTTTTGTAAGCCTGAGTAAAAGTCTTTATTGCTCCGGAAGCTTTGATACTTATTTCATCATTCAATATCTTTCCATATTCTCTTAAATCATTATGAGATATTATCTTATTTTTATTATCCACAACCATTATATATTTTAAATCGATATCCTTTTTTGAAGCTATTTCAATTAAATAATTATCTATTAAACCACCTTCCTCAACTAATCCCAACTTTTCATAAATGATATCATTAATTATAGGAATAGATAAGGTTTCTGCCAAAATTTTCCCTTCCTTTTCCATATCTTCATAAATTATATTTTTCTCATGAATTACCATATAATAGCCTACCAAAGTCATCAGAATAATAATGGATATGCTTGAAATAAGGATAAATTTATTTTGAATAGATAATTTTATTACTGGTATATTTAATTTTTTCCTTTTAGAAAATTTAGAAAATGATTTTTGGATGGCAACCCAAGCCACATTTTTTAGGAATGTTATTAATTTGCTCACGAACCTGCTCATAATCTTTATCCTCCGCTATCACAAAACCATATCTAATATCCGGATTGAATTTATCCATTAAAATTCTATCTGATGGATTATTATAATTTAATTTTAAAAGAGCATCTCGGATTTTATTTAAAATGTCAGGAGGCAATCCGATACGATATGCTAAAGGTCCAATAGGAATGCTTTCGGATTTTGCTATTATCTTTATATTCCCTTTCAAATATCTGTCTATAATACTATCTTTAATAGCTCCTCCATCATATTCACCCGAAATAATTGATTTTACCGCACTTTCCCCTGTATTAAAATTTTTATATTTTGATAAATCATTCAAATGAATTCCTGAATTTGCCAGCATCAACCTCGGAATCAAATTCCCCTCTGCTGATTTTATAGAGGAAAAGGCAAAGGAATGCCCCTTAAGCTCATTTAAAGAGCCTATGGCACTATCTTTCCTTGCAATTATATAAGAATAATAATAAGGCTTCCCTTCTTTATTTAATGGTTTCAATAAGCATCTTATATTATACCTTTTTTTAGCTTCCAAATAAGTTAAAGGATCCATAAAAGCTAAATCTATTATTCCATTTCCTAAATCAACTATTATATCTTCATAAGTAGGGCGTATTATTAGCTCATAGGTATAAGGAGTTTGTTCCTTTAAATATTCTATTAAAGGATAGTAAGTCTCATATAGGATTCTTGCATTTGCATTCGGAAGAAGCCCTATTTTTATATTTGTCCCGCCAATATTTTCAAATTTCACCTCACCCAACAATTTATTTATTGAATCAATCATTTCCATTATCGCTTTATAAGCCCCCTCATCGGCAGATGAAAATTTAATTATATGCAGCTTCTTTAATATTCTTCCCCCTTCTTTATCTAAATGCATTTTTAATAATATTTCTCTTATCTTATTCTTTAAATCAGAACTTAGTTTAGGGGAAGCAACAACAGGTGGGCTTCCAAATCTTGGAGACACCTCAATTATTTTTATTAATCTTGAATAAATTTCATTCTTTTCTCTCAAATAGTCAAAAACAATACTATCTACACTGGCTGCATCTATAGATTTAGTTGCTACTAAATGAATTGATTTATTATGACTATAAGTAAAATATACCTTTTTAAAAAAATTGGTGGGCTCCTCTTTCATTTTTAATAAAAGATACATAGGAAATATATAACCGGTATTAGATTTAGGATCAGTGAAAGCGAATGTTTTTCCCTTCAGTTCCTTAAAATTATTAATAGGATTATCTTTATGAGTAATTATGTAAGCTCTATAAAATGCCCCATCTAAATAATGTTGTTCAGCAGCAAGAAGCTCTACACCAAAATCTTTTTTGTCTTGAACATAAGCTCCTGAACAAATAAAAGCAATGTCCACTTCTCCCCTTTTTAATAACAAGTCCATCTCCTGATAAGTCTTACGCTGAATCATTATCCCTTTCATATTGATTTTTTTCGCTATATAATCTACTAAATTTAAATAATAAGCCATTGTATCCGAAGGTGTCATCATAGAAGCAATACCAACCCTTAAACGATCTTCTTTTTTATGATTTTGAAGAATATCATTTTGCATCAGAGAAGTTTGTGCGAAAATGAGCAAATAAAAAATAAAGAATTTAATAATCTTCATAATATTTATTTTATCAAAAAAAACAGAAACATAAATTTAAAAATTGTAAATTCATTATGAGGTCATATATTTAGAGAATTGAACGATCAATCTAAAGTTTTTACCTTGGAATTTCTGCTTGCTACTCTGGATATAAAAAACCTATCACCTATAACCTATCACCTATAACCT
>CAYREJ010000016.1:0-18362 GCA_964423235.1 uncultured Acidobacteriota bacterium
AGATAAATTCACCACAGAGACACAGAGAACACAGAGAAAAAATTAACTCTGTGGCTGCTGTGCCTCTGTGGTGAAATATAAAAACAAAGAATTAATAGCTTTTATTTTCCCAATCTTGGATGAGCCCAACCTTTTTACATTTATTGAAATTAAGGATTGTCTTTCAAAAATTTTAAGGGTAAAAGTTGACCTGGTAATGAAATCGGTTGAAACCTTTTATAAGAAAGAGGATTTTAAAAGAGGGGTTTAAAAAACCCAAAAGAAGTTGGATAAAATGTTTGATAATTTAGTTGCAAATTAGAGATGGAACTTATTGTTATTTATTTTGTCCATTGATTTGCTATTAAGGTAATGTTATAAATAACATAGAAGGTTGATGAGATGGTTTTTGATGATCAGCCGCGAGAGAAAAATAAATTAGCAGCTTATGAAGAAATAATTAATGATTTTATTTTTAAATATAAAGATTCTGTATTCAATTTGCTCTATAGAATGACTTCTAATTATGATGATGCTCTTGAATTAACTCAAGAAACATTCATGAAAGCTTTTGTTGCTTTGCCAAAATTTAGATATGAATCTTCTCCAAAAACTTGGCTTTTTAAAATAGCATTAAATTTGTCTTTGAATTATAAAAGAAGGCTGAAACTTTTTGAAAATAAAAAATTAGAAATTAAGATTCAGGCAAGAGATAAAAATTGCAATCCTGAGCAGAGTACTTCGGATAAACAAATGAGTAAAATTATTCAATCTGCTATTAATAAGCTACCTCTTGATCAAAGAGCTATGATTTTACTTCGTGAAATTGAAGAATTATCATATGAAGAAATAGCTAATATATTAAATATTCCTATGGGAACAGTAAAATCTCGGCTTTCAAGAGCAAGATTCTTTCTAAAGAAATTATTATTAAATAATTTAAGAGGTGAATAAGATTATGAATTTAAATTGCGAACAGACTCGTGAATTGCTCAATGCTTATTTAGACAAATTACTTTCAAAAGAAGAGAAAGAATTAGTTGAGGCTCATCTTAGCAAATGTAATAATTGTTTATCAGAGCTTCAATTATTAAAAGAAACTTCTTTGCTTTTAAAAAATTTGGAAAGAGCAAAATTACCTGATGGCTTTGAATATTTGATTAAATCAAGAATTAAGAATAAATATAACAAACTTTTTTGGAATTTATTATTCTCTTCAAGATTAATTAATTTTCCCTTTAGCAAGCAAGTTTCTTTTATTTTAATCTTTATATTAATAATATCAGGCTTAATAGTTGTATTGGAACATTCGCAGAAAGGAAATAGCGATTCTGAAGTCCACAGAGAAAATAATATAATTCAAGAAGAAAGATTTGAAAAGCCAAAAATATTTGTTAATATTCCTTTTGCTAATGCAAAACCAAAAGAGATTATTATCATTTTAAATTTTAACAATTATAGTTTAGTAAAAATAGAATTTCTGAAGGGAACTGGTCAAAAATTAATAGATGAAAGAATTAAAGAAGGAGTAGGAAAATATAATTGGCGAGATTACCTTAAAAGAAACTCTTTTTCTTCCAATAGTTATAAAGCCATATTTCTAATTAAAGGAAATGCATTATATCTAAAAGAAATTAATAAATTAGAATAGGGGGGTTAAGGGGTAAGCATTAGGGGATAAGACGTAAGATTCATCAATTGTATATAGTTAGTATTCTCCTAAAGTATTGCTTTGAGGCTCCCTTACTCAATTTATTGCTTATATTTTTTAACCACAAAGGACACAAAGCTACCACAAAGCACACAAAGTTTTTTCTATAAAATATATATTTCTTTGATATTATGAGAACTGTTTTTATATTTCACCACAGAGGCACAGAGGCCACAGAGTTAATTTTTTCTCTGTGTTCTCTGTGTCTCTGTGGTGAATTTATCTTTAGCACTTGACAATTATTCTCATAGATGTGATCTTTGTGGTTTATAATTTTTTTGCCATTGACTTTTATGATTTGGAGAAAACTGACTAATTGCCATCAATTTACTTGACAAAAAGTATGCATAGTAGTAATTTAAGAGAAGATATTTTAACAATGAAAATTATTGTTTTGAATGCAGGTAATTTTACATTTGGAACAAATGCTAAGTATATTTTTAAAATAATTTTAAAAGAGAATTCATTGCTAACTGATAATAGAATAAAGTATGATGGATATTCTTTTATAGATCTAACACCTCAGTTTAAAAAAATTATAAAAGAAGAGTATTTGGGGAATTATTATATAATTTATTCAGATGATGATTTCCAGGGTGGATTATTAGTGGATAATGTCAAAGAAATAATTGAAGCTGATACAATTCATTTTTATCCAATTCCTAATGATTTGTTTAAGAATGGGAAAGCATTATTTAAATACTTATATTTTAATTCGGAAAGAAAAGAGGGATATTTGATTTTAGATTTTCATAATTTGAAAGATAGTTCAGCAGAGAGTAAATAATGAAGCGAGAATATTTGATACTTTTTAAATTTGGGGATAATAAATATGCAATTGAAGCCTCTTTAGTAAGGGAAATTATATTGATAGAATACTTACAAAAGGTTCCTGGCTGTTATGAGCATATAGCAGGTATAACGATACATAGAGGAACATTAATTCCTTTATATAACATAGGCGGGATTGAATTAATTGGAAGAAAAGATAATTTTTATGCTATAATAATATATGCGAAAGAAAAATATGCTGGATTTATATGTGAGGAGCCAAATGTTTGTTATAAAGAAAGGGCTAAGATTATAGAAGAAAAGGATGTTAAGATAAACTATAATAGGAAAATAATAAATTCTTTATTGGAAATAAATGAAGAAATTTATGGATTAATAGATTATGAGAAACTAAAAAATTATTATATAGAAAATAAAGGAGGATTGAATGAGTCAGAAAATATTAATAGCCGATAAGAGTATAACGATTCAAAAGATAGTGGAGCTTACATTTCAGGAAGAGGATTTTGAAGTAATAGCGGCTTCAAATGGGAAAGAAGCATTAGAGAAATTAGAGCAAGTTCAACCGAATATAGTATTAGCAGATATAAGTTTACCTGAGATAGATGGTTATGAATTATGTAGGATAATAAGGCAAGATCCGCGTTATGCTAAATTTTCAAAACTTCCGATAATATTTTTAGCTGGGATATATGAGACGATGGATGAACAAAAATCAAAATATGTTCAAGAGAAAGCCAAAGAAGTAGATTCAAATGGAGTGATAACGAAACCTTTTGATCCTCAAGACCTTATACAAAGGGTAAAGCAATTGGCGATACCTGTAGAGGTTCCAGAAGAAAGGGTTAGGGAAGTAGAGGAAATTTTCCAAGAAGAAAAGATTGAAGAAGTTCCACAAGAGGAAGTCAAAGGAGAAGAAACTTTATTATTATCAGAGGATGAAAAACGATACATTATGGGTATGCCAGCAGAAAAAGAATTATCTCCGGAAATAACTGAAGATATTTTTGCAGAAGAGAAGGAAGAAAAACCAATTGAAGCACCATCAGAATCAGAGACTGTTTTATTTCAAAGGGAAGAGATAGAAAAAGAAATAACTGCTCCTTCTGCTAAGGAAGGAATTGAAGAATTATTTGAAGAAGAAAAAGCTGCAGCTCCGGTAGAGGAGAAAAGGGGAATCTTCTTAGGCGAAGAAGAAATACATGAGGAAGCGCCTTTGTTAGTTGAAGAGGAAAAGGTTGCGGAAAGTTTTGGATTTGGAGAAGATATTTTAGGGATTTCAGAAATAGAAGAACCAATAATTGAAGAGCAAGTAAAAGAGATGCCGGAAGAAGCAATATTGGAGGAAACTGAAGAGCCGATAAAATTAGAAGAAATAGAAGAGAAGCCGGCTGAAGAACCAGTGGCTTTGCGTGAAGAAGATTTAGCTTGGGAAGAAGCTGTAGATTTAAAGAAAGAAAGCGAGGTTGAGGCGGAAGAGGTTCCTTTTGCTATTGAGGAGCAAGCAGAAGTTCCGGAAGAAGTAGCGGAAATATCTGCTAAGGAAGTCATTCAAGCATCTGCTGCTGAGGAAGAAAAAATACCCGTGGTACCTATTTCTTATGAAGCAGCAAAAATTCCTTCAATTGATGTTATTTTTACAGATGAGATAATCAATAAGATCGCTGATAAAGTTGTAGAAAAGTTGTCGCAAAAAGTTCTTGAGGAGATTGCTTGGCAAGTGGTTCCGGATTTAGCTGAAAAAATCATTAAGCAAGCTGTAGAAAAGCTTAAAGAAAAACAATAAAACTAATTTGGCAAAAGTTAGAATTTTTATTGAATTTTAAATATAACAGTTAGGATAAAATAAGCTCTTACAGGTTTTCCATTAATTTTAGCGGGTTCAAATTTCCATTGTTTAACAGCTCTAACTGCAGCTTGATCCAAAAGAGGGGAAACTTTTCTTATTATTTTAATATCGCTAACACTTCCATCTTTTTCAATAATTGCTTCTAAAATAACTATTCCTTCTATGCGTGCTCTTCTTGCTATCTCCGGATATTCTGGTTGGATTCTTGAAATAATTTTTGGCTTTTCTCCTTGAACAGTTCCTCCGATTATAACAGGCTTTTCTTTCAGTTCTTCCTTAAGAATATTTTCGGTGCTTTCTCTCGGGAAACCCCCTTCAATTCCTTCTTCATCCCCTCCTATTTCAAAACCGTCAACTACGCCTTCAACTATATTAGGTGCAGGAAGTATACTTTCAGGCTTATAATTAAAAATCCTTATAGGAACTTCATTAAGAGTTTCAATCCTCTTATTTCTATTATCATTATTGTGAGGAATATTTTTTACCCCCGGTGGTGGCGGCGGTGGTGCAGGTGCTAATGTCACAATTAATGGAGGCTCATCAATATAACTTACTGACCAAGCGGATGAAATAACAAAGCTTCCTAACATTATTGCTTGAATAATTATTACTATTGGAAATAATGCCATCTGCTTCTTCTCAATTCTATGTTTTTTTGTCTCTATTAATCCTCTAAACATAAATATCATCCTCCTTCTAAAAAATTTTTCTATTTATTAGATTTAGATACAAGAAAAATGTTCTCTTAATTAAAAATTTCCAGATTAATAATACTATTTCATTTCATTAAATTTGGAATCTTAGCAGGGCAGCGATACCTTCCATTTCGGATATTATGGTAGGGTGGTAAGAGGATATATAAACATCTGCATTTTGCATAAGGGCTAAATTGATTGCATCTTCTATCAGGTCTGGAGTAGATAGCATCTTATAGCCACATAGCTGACAAAAATCCATACTGATATGCAACCAATGACAATTGGGACATCTTTTCCCAGGTAAAGAAAAGTTCTGTTTTACAACTAAAGAACTTACTTGATTATGGCGTAATGCTTCAAATACGCTTTCTAATCCTATTGCACCTAAACCGTGAGATAATGCTTCATGCTTTATTTTCTCTAATAATTCTTTTTCTTTATCAGCATAATAATTTTTCAAGCTTTGCTGAATTTTATTGAGTAGCTCTTTTGATTCAGCCTCAATATTAATTGTAATTTTATCAATAATTTTTTTCTGCATCCTTTCAGGTAAATAAAGGAAGAATTCTTCAAAGCTTCTCTTTTCTCCTCCAATAATTATATGATCAAAACCTAATTTATTGTTGAACTCTATTAATTTATCAGCAACGCTTTTAAAATGTTTGGATATGTGATCTTCAATATGGCGCTCAACTTTTCTTTCAGCGTATCCTTGCCATCCTGCTATTTTAACCCTTTTAGGAATTTCATTAGTTATTTGATAGAATCTTTCAATTTTTTCATCTTTTAATATATAAAAATTGGCTTGATTCAAACTAACTAACGCTATTCCATACATTTTTTGCAAAGGGATAGTTGCTAACAGTGGTCTTAAATAAGGATAATCACGGATGATAAGCGAGCTTCTCAAAGGAACAGATAATTTAATAAATTGCCATATCTTGTCTTTTGAAGAACAAAATATTGCAACAGATTTAGCTGACTCTCTTGCAAAATTATTATGCACTTGCTCCCAAATTTTTTCCAGATCCTTATTGATCAATTTTTTGATTTCTTCCGAATACCTCTCTATGCTTGCTTTACCTTCTTTAATTAATTCTTTTAAAACAATCTCATACTCTTTATTTGGATACTTTTTCCCATCAACATCTAAATATAAACTTATTATATAATCTGCCCGTAGTGAAGAGTTCAATAGTGAAATAATAAAATCTTTTTTCATATTTAACTCACTTCCTAAATTATTTATTTAAAGATTGCTGTTTGGTATAATTTAACAAGCCCCCAGCTAATAATATTTCTATTTGCCTGTCTGTTAGATTTGTATTAAGAGGTATCTCAATATTTTTTGTTATATTCACAGCTATTATTTTTTCTTTATTTTTGAGCGCTTTTCTTAAATTAGTGATTCTTAAACGATCACCTTGCTGAATCTTTTCATAATCTATTGGGTCAGCAAAAGTAGCAGGTAGAATTCCAAAATTTATTAGATTAGCAAAATGAATTCTTGCGAAAGATTTAGCTATTACAATATATAATCCTAAATATTTAGGAGCGATAGCTGCGTGTTCTCTGCTGGAACCTTGACCATAATTTTCACCCCCAATAATAATGCCGCCACCTGCCTCTTGTATTCTTTGAGGAAATGAAGGGTCAATAGCTTCAAAAACAAATTTAGAAATAGCAGGTATATTTGATCTTAAGGGTAAAACCTTGGAACCAGCAGGTAAAATATGATCAGTAGAGATATTATCTTTAATTTTAAGAATGACAGTTGCTTCTATTTCGTCCGGTAGTGGTTTAAATTCAGGCAAAGGTTTTATATTAGGTCCCCTTATTATTTCTATGTTTTTACCATCCAAAGGTGGAGGAACGATCATATTGTCATTTACAATAAATTTTTTAGGTAATCTAATTTCTATGTATTCTCCTAATTCTCTTGGATCGGTTATAACGCCTTTTAGAGCGCAAGCAGCAGCTACTTCTGGAGAAGCCAAATAAACATTGGCGTTTTTGGTTCCGCTTCTTCCTTCAAAATTACGATTGAAAGTTCTAATAGAAACACCTCCTGATGGAGGAGCTTGCCCCATTCCTATGCAGGGACCGCATGCTGATTCTAATATTCTGCAACCAGCTACTATTAAGTCAGCTAAAGCCCCATTTTTAGCTATCATTTCATAAACTTGCTTTGAGCCAGGCGAAATTGTAACACTTACATCCGGATGAACAGTCTTCCCTTTTAATATCTCTGCTACCCTCATTAAATCCATATATGAAGAATTGGTGCAGCTACCTATGTTTACTTGATTAACCTTGGTGCCAGCTATTTCTTTAACTTTACATACATTATCAGGACTATGTGGACGAGCTATCATTGGTTCCAATTCATTTAGATTTATTTCTATTATTTCATCATAAGTAGCATCTTCATCAGCTGACAATCTTTTCCAGCTTTTTTCTCTATCTTGTGCTTTTAAATAAATTCTTGTTAATTCATCCGAAGGGAATATAGATGTTGTTGCACCTAATTCAGCTCCCATATTAGTAATAGTGGCTCTTTCGGGAACCATCAATGTTTTAATGCCTTCTCCACCAAATTCAAATATTTTTCCTACACCGCCTTTAACTGTAAGCCTTCTTAATAATTCTAAGATTATATCTTTAGCTGAAACCCAAGGTTGAAGTTTACCGCTCAGCTTAACATTAACTATTTTGGGCATTATCAAATAGAAAGGACCTCCAGCCATAGCAACGGCAACATCTAATCCCCCAGCACCAATAGCAATCATTCCCATACCGCCAGCAGTAGGTGTATGACTATCGGAACCTAAAAGCGTTTTTCCAGGGATTGCGAATCTTTCTAAATGAACTTGATGACATATGCCATTGCCAGGACGAGAAAAATAAATCCCATACTTCGCTGCTATGCTTTGCAGAAATCTATGATCATCAGCATTCTCAAAACCTACTTGCAAAGTATTATGGTCCACATAGCTTACTGATAATTCAGTCTTAACTCTTTCTATCCCCATGCTCTCAAATTGTAAATAAGCCATTGTCCCTGTTGCATCTTGAGTTAAGGTTTGATCAATTTTAATAGCAATTTCATTACCGGGGTTCAATTTACCATAAACTAAATGATTCTTTAATATTTTATATGTTAAAGAATTTCCCATTTTTAAATTCCCTCCTCTAAAAATATATAGAAAATTTTTAAAAAATCCATAATCTTTACTAAAGCAATTTTATTAAGCTAATAAATGAATAAAAGATAAAATGACGATTATTATTAGGGTGAAACTTATTTCTTTAAATTTTCCTGTAAATAGTTTGATGAGAAAAAATGAAATGAAGCCGAAGCATAATCCGTTAGCGATGCTATAAGTAAGGGGCATCATAATTATAGTTAGGAAGCAAGGTAGTGCAAGGTCGAAAGAGTAAAAATCGATATCTTTAATATGCCGTATCATAAAAACACCAACGATTATCAGAGCTGGTGCGACTGCGTAAGGAGGCACTATTTTAATGACGGGAGCAAAGAAAGAAGAAATACAGAAGAGCAATGCTACTGCCATAGCTGTAATACCTGTTTTACCGCCAGCAGCAACACCGCTTCCTGATTCAATATAAGCAGTAACAGTAGAAGTTCCTAAAACAGCTCCTGCTGTAGCTCCGATTGCATCTGCCATTAACATTTTCCCTAAACCGGGGATTTCTCCTTTCTCATCAGCTAATCCGGCTTGATATGAAATAGCAACTAAAGTTCCCAGACTATCAAATAGTGCAACATACATAAATGAGAATATGATGGGTAAATAAGATAGCTTTAATGCACCGAGCCAATTTAATTTGAATGCTACTGGAAAAATTGATGGGGGTAATGAAAAAAAATTTTCTGGAAATTCGACTAATCCAATAGCAATACTTAAAATAGTTATTGTAATTATTCCTATTAATATGGAACCTTTGATTTTTTTTAACTCCAACAAAGAAATAATGATCAATCCTAAAAAACCTAATAGGAACTTTATATTTTTGACATTGCCTATGGAAACAAAAGTTTCCGGATGATATTGAATCAATCCAATTTGTTTTAATCCAATGAAGGCAATGAATAAGCCGATGCCAACCGGGATAGAAATTCTTAAAGAATGAGGAACTGCATTGATAATTTTTTCTCGTAATCCTAAAATAGTGAGGAATAAAAAAAGCAAGCCGGATAAAAAAACAATTCCTAATGATATTTTCCAATCTATGCCAGTGGCTTTTACTACTGAATAAGTAAAATAGGCATTTAAGCCCATTCCGGGAGCCATCATAATAGGAACTTTTGGCCAAAGAGCCATTAATAAACTTCCTACCGCTGAAGCATAGCAAGTCACGCTTATCAAAGCTTCTTTATCCATTCCTGTTTCTGATAATATAGAGGGATTAACGAATATGATGTATGAAGCAGTTAAAAAAGTTGTTATGCCAGCAATTATCTCAACAGTAATTATTTTCTTATCCAAAGGATAATTACTAAATAATGCCATACATTATTATTAGTTTACAAAATTTTTTTATGACTGGTTGAGCTCCTTAATTTGAATTTTAAAGCAAAAGTCAAAATTCCTTAAGTATAAGAAGGTTAATCTTAATAATTTAATTTATTTTTAATTTCCGTATTTGATCTAAAAGCAATTCAGTAGTAGAAGGACCTTTGAGGATAGAAGAAGCTCTTGCTATATGAGTTATAGTTTCTTTTATAGCATCCATCCCTTTACCATTTTCTATTTCTACTTTTGCTTTTTCATATTGCTTTCCAAGTATCTGCTCTGAAATATCTTTAATCTTTTCTAAAAGAGCAAATATCTTTTCTTTTTCGCTTTTGCCGGAATTTTTTTCTGCCTCTTCTGTTATAGCTTCCTGAGTTTGTTGCACTCCTTCAGCTTCTTCAACAATTTTTTCTTCTTTTTTTTCTTTGATTTCTTCTTGTTGTGGAACAACTTCTTTTAGTTCTATAAGATTATTAGTTATTAGACCATATAAAATCTTGCTTGTATCGAAAGGGCTTAAATTTATTTCTTTAGCTATTTCTTCAATATTACGTATTCCATTTATTTTTGATAAAATTAGCCACTCTCCTGTATTTAAGTGTATATGAGCTTTACTTGTTAGAGGCTGCGGCTTAAATTGAGGAATCATTTTTAATGAAGGGATTTTTTTTGTTAATACTTTCCACTCATCTAATCTTCTTGCTGCTTCCATGAGTAAATTCGTATTGCTTTTTTTAATAGTTTCTTCTTGGCATTCCACATCAGGTTCAAAATAAAATTCACCATCAGACCATACTGCTAAAGTATAAATTGCTTCTTCTCCTTTGATTTGTCCAACTTCTGCATGGACTATATTCCCCTTTTTTAAAAATATTTTCCCTTCTTCATTTCCTTTTTTTAAATGAAATAAACCTGATTTGCCTGATACACTTACTAATTGTATAACATCATGGAGTTGAATATGTTTAAGAGAACCTTGTAATGACATTATCTAATTTTAAGCTTTATCTCCCCTTTTATCAATTCTTTAATGAATATAACAAATCCTATAATAAAAAAATTATCAGCTATTGAATTTTAAATACGACCGTAAGAATAAAATAAGCTCTTACGGGCTTACCATTGATTTTACCGGGTTCAAATCTCCATTGTTTAGCAGCTCGGACTGCTGCTTGATCTAATAGAGGGTTAAGAGATTTTAAAATTCTAACTTCGCCAACGCTTCCATCTTTTTCAATAACAGCTTCTAAAATAACAGTGCCTTCTATGCGAGCTTTTCTTGCAATTTCTGGATATTCCGGTTGAACCCTTGAGATAATTTTTGGCTGTTCTCCTTGAACGTTTATTCCGATTCTAACAGGTTGCTCTTCCGGTCTTTCCACCGGAACTCCGCCTGGGATTCCTCCCGGGACGCCTTCTTCAATTCCTTCTTCATCGCCCCATCCTTCAACACCTCCAGCTACACCTGTTGCTACATTTGTGGAGGGTGGCAAGCTCTCTGGAATATAATCCGGAATCGTTACAGGAGCTACTTCAGATGATACCGGCTGCTGCGTTGCTTTCTTTTGAGCCGGAGGAGCTTTCTTGGCTGCTGGCGGTGGTGGTGGCGGTGGCGCTACTAAGGATACTACTAAAGGAGGCTCCTCTATATAACTTACCGACCAAACTGATGAAACAACAAATCCTGCTAATATTGACCCTTGTAAAATTATTACAACCGGCAATAATGCCATACGCCTTTTCTCTATCCCTCCTCGCCTCGTTTCAAGTAATCCTTCAAACATAAAAATCATCCTCCTTATCTAATTAAATTTTATGAACCGGATGCCCCTTTCATTATCTCTGCTTGCTTCTTCTTTTCAGCTTCCTTTAGCTGAATTGCTTTATCTCTATATGAATCAGCTAATTTTATATCCTCCTCTTTCTTTATCGGATCATTTAAATCTATCCACTTTGCCTTTTCCCTATACAATAAATTTAAATATACATACGAATCTGCATGATTTGAATTAACTTCTATCGCTTTTTGCAATGATTGAAGACCTTTTTCTATATACTCTATCCTGTCTTTTAATGGCAAAGTAGGATCTTCACATCTATTTTGTTCACAATAAGCTTTACGCCAACAATAATTTCCTATCGTATACCAAGGATCCTCATCTTTAGGATCAATTTCAGCTATCTTCTCATACCAAGTAAAAGCTTCTTTATATTTGTTATCTTTTATATACAAAGAAGCTATCATCTTTATTAATTCTTTATCCCGTGAATTTTTCTTATATTCTTCCTGCAAAAAAGCTATTGCATCTTGAAATCTATTTGCATTGTAATATAAAGTTAATAAAGATTCTCTAATTCTACTATCTCCGGGATTTGCTGCTAATATCTCCTTAAATATCTTTACTGCTTTATTAGCATGCTGAACATTCTCTTTTGAGGTATCCCCTGCTTTATGCCAAGCCATATAACAAAAACCAATAGACCTCTTTAAAGCTAAATTCCCAGGCATTAAATTCATAGCTTCTTCTAATTTAGGACAAGCTTCTGAATAATTTTCTTTCTGGTAAGCTTCAACCCCTTCTCTTATTAGCATCCGTGCTCTAAGTTGCTGACATCCAGTATTTGACAATAAAATTATCATCATCAAAATAACTATGCTTATTATATATATTTCTTTTTTATTTAATGCATGATTTTTATCTTTTTTCATATTTTCTCTCATTTCTTAATCTTTCTTTTGAAGTTGTTCTTGCATTTGTTCAACTTCTAATTGAGCCCTTTTAATGAATTCTTGATATTTTGGATTACCAGTCATTTTTAGCGCTTTCTGATATTGCACAATCGCTTCGTTGGGCTTCTTGAGATTTTCATATGTTAATCCGAGAAATTCATATATTCTATAATTTTCCGGTTCTATCTTCTTCCACTCTAATAATGTAGCTTCTGCTTTTTTCCAATTTTTTGTAGCTAAATAAAGCTGAGTTAAATTAAATAATTTGACACCATCCCCAGGCATTTTACTTAATATTGCTTCAGCTTTATCATATTCTCTTAAATTCATATAAGCAAAACTTAATTGGCTTAATACTTCAGGACTATCTTCTCCTCTGCTCAAAAGAAATTCTCCCACTTCTTTAGCTCTTGTATATCGTTCAAATCCAATAGCTGCATCCAATAAGTACCGAGCATAAAGTTTATTGTCCGGCTTCATCCTATAAGCTCTATCCAAATAATTAAAAGCATCACTATATCGCTTATAATGAAGAGCTATCAAACCATTTAAATAATTTACATTAACATCATTTGGCGCTAACTTTATAGCTTCTTCAAGCGTGCCATCTGCTTTTTCATATTGCTCTAATTTAAGATAAGTTGCCCCTAATAGCTTTAAACAAGAAGCTTTATCATCATTGTTCTCTGCATAAGGCAGCCCCTTTTCGCAATGCTCTATGACCTCTTTGTCATCTTTATTCATACTTGCAATTAATGCTAATTGATAATAAGAACCAAAATGCTTCGGTTCTAAGTTAATTACTTTCAAAAAATTACTCTTTGCATCACTTAATTTCTTTAATTTCACTTGCGCTAGTCCTACCATATAATATCCAGCCGGATGAGAAGCATTCTGTTGCACTACTTCTTCAAATTCTTTTTCAGCACAAGCATAATCTTTATTTTTATAACAATCCATCCCTTTTTGCCACTCAGCAAAACAAATACTTCCTACTAAAATACCTAATAAAATTATTAGCATCACCCTCGCCTCTTTATTCCTTAAAATCATGTCTTACCTCCTTTTCCGTTTCTCTTCATCTTTATTTTTTAGATTAATTAATAAGCAAAAAGTTCATTGAACAGCCGTTCCACCCACTGAAATAGGCTCTGTCAAAACTCCTATATTGTTAGCTCCCGACTTTTTTACTAAATCTAAAATCCTAACTGCACTTTCATAATTTACTTCATCTTCAGCTGTGAAAAAAATCATTTGTTGAGACCTTCCCCTTACTATTCGTCTTATCCTATCTACTAATTCATAATTAGGTATTAAATCTTTATTAATGTATATAGCACAATTCATCCATTGTCCTTGTCCACAAGGAGCAACTACTCTTATTACTATTTGACCTTCAGAAGATGCAGGAGCCTGCGATTGAGATTTTGGAGGCAACTTCGATAAATAACCCAGCATAACCATTTCAACTGTTACGACTACCATAAATATTATTAATAGCACTAAACAAACATCTATAAAGGGAGTAACATTTATGTCTGCCATCGGTCCTTTTTTTCCTCCACCTACTTGCATCCCCATAATTAATCCTCCTTGTTATATTTTATGTTATTACTTCTCTTTATCAACAATCATTGCTATGTTGACAAAACCTGCTTCTTGTACTCTTTTCATTACTAAACGAACTTCCCCATACTTCACTCTTTTATCTCCTTTAATCAGAATCTGCTTCCCCGGATTCTTTGAATGTGTAGTTTTTAATTTCTCATCCAATTTAGCTGTGTCATTATATAAATTCCTTGAAATTAAATCATTCTCCCACCATACTGTTAAATCCCCAGAAACAGAAATAGTTATTTGATTTGATTCATGCTTTATTGAGGCGGGTTCTTTTGTTAACGGCAATTGAACAGGAGCTCCTACTTGCAGTAATGGTGTAATAACCATGAATATTATCAATAAAACTAAAGTAACATCTACAAGAGGCGTAACATTAATATCTGCTGTGACGCCTGTCTTCTCCTCACTTTCTAATCTTTTAAATATTTTAGGCATTCTATGCCTCCTGTAAATCTATGAAGTAATCTAAAAGATCAGCAGTAACATTACTGAGTTCTAATCCAATTCTTTCAGCTCTAACAGTAAAATAATTAAAAAACCAAACTGCCGGGATAGCAACAAAAAGCCCAAAAGCAGTTGTTATTAAAGCTTCAGCAATACCACCTGAAACTTGTCCTATAGCTCCAGCACCGGCTGTTTTTATTGCTTGGAAAGCATTGATTATCCCTACGACTGTTCCAAATAATCCTACAAAAGGTGCAGTAGCCCCTATTGTTGCTTCAGCACTTAATCCTTTCTTAAAATCATTAACGACTACCGTAGAAGTTCTCTCCATAGCATGCTGAATCCTCTCTAAAGTTGTTAATCCTTCTGCTTCCTCTCCTTCTGCTGCTTTCTTTGTAGGATTATTACCTGAACTTTCTGTTATCCTTAGAAATTCTTGTATCCCCGCATTAGCTACTTTCGCAAGATGACTTTTCTTAAATTTACGAGTTAATTCCAATGCTGGCTTTAAATTCTTTTTCCCTAACTCCTGCGTTAAAAGTTGAATAAATCTGAAAGACTGTCGCTTCGCTCTCGTAAATAATATTAATTTATCAATAGCTACCCACAAACTCCAAATCGACATTATGCACAAAACATAAACTACTCCTCTCGCCAAAAAACCCATTGAATGCCATAATTCAATTAACGATATTTGCATTTATAACCTCCTATTTAGATTTCTTATTTTTCTTTTTGTTCCTAATCTTTTTATCCAGCCTTGCTCTGCTTTTTATTTTAATAAGGTCTGGTTTCATTTTTAGATTAGATTTGATTTAGCATTTTATCATACAAAAAAAATCCTCTCTTGTCAATAGCAAAATAAAAATTTTTATAAAAATCAATAATCATAAATGCTATCAAACATCTTATACTTTGTCAAATAATAAAATTGTAATTTTTCAGGCTTTCATCATTTTTTATAATTTTATTGCGAGTTTAGCGAGTTGAAAAAATAACTCATCAAATGATATTAGCGATATTAGCGAGCTAATTATTTAGCGAATTGGGGTCTCGGCGATTAGCTATCAGCTAATGTCTATTCGCTATTGCCTAGAATATCTTGATAAAAAATCACCTAAAAAATTAAAAGAAAGAATAACAATAAATAAAAAGATACCCGGAATTAGCATCCAAGGAAAGCTTTGCAATACCTTTATATTCTGAGCATATTGCAGCATATTTCCCCAGCTCGGATCAGGTTCTTGAATACCTACTCCTAAAAAACTTAATGCAATTTCACTTAATATATAAAATGGGATTAGCAATGTAGCTCTTATTATTACAAATCGGTATGTTTGAGGTAAAATATGCTTTCTCAAAATATAAAAATCTGAAGCCCCTAATGCCTTGGCAGCTAATACATAACCACTTTGCTTTAATGACAATACTAAACCTCTTATTATTCTTGCTAAACTTGCCCATCCTATTAAACTTATAATTATCACAATCCAAAAATATGTCCATTGAGAAGTAATTGTTGTCTCAGGAGGAATGAACTTGGATATACCTATTATGCTTAGTTTAACTAAATCATTCCCTTCAAGGAAAATTAATAAAAAAATTGTTATAGCAAAAAAATTTTTATGGTTTATTTTTCCTTTCCGAATTATTATTATTAATAATGAGCATGCCATAATAAGCAATAATATTAATAAAGATTTAGATAAATTATTTTTCCAAGAATAGCATTGCTCAAAAAAGATAATGATCTTAATATATATTTCGCCAAATTCATTTGGCACTATATTTCGTATTGCTAAAATTAAATAAATAGCAGGAATAGACATAAGAATTTCTGTTAATCTCATAATTATATTATCTGCTAATCCTCCATAATAACCTGATACCCCTCCTATAATTAATCCAAGTATTGATGACAGCAGAGCTCCAACTATCCCAATAGTTAAACTTACTCTGGCACCATAAAGGGTACGAGAAAAAATATCCCTTCCATTCTGATCAGTGCCAAAAAGAAAAATATAACCTCCTTCGGAAGGTTTAAATAAATGAGTATCAGTTGTTTTTAATAACCAATAAGTAAAACCCTTTGCGAAGAATTTAATTGGGTAAGTTTCAACATAATAATTATAATTTTTTACTTCTTTTCCATTTTCGTTGACAAGGCTAATAGAGATTGAGTGGGTTTTATGCGTGTCTGTTGTAGCATGCTGAACGGTTGCCAGAGAAACTTTATTGGGTGCCAGAGTATTTTTTGGAGGCTCCTCAGCTATGTCCTCTAATTCAGTGGGCGATTTTATTGCTTTAAAAGCAGTAGATAAGATTAAATCGTTAGTGGATGGATTTCTGAATTCAATAAAGTAGGTTTGACTTTTTTTGAAATCGTACGGAGAAGAAGGGTAACAGCCAATGAATATTCCTGAATTCGTTTCAGTTTCTGTTAATTCTTTAATCACGCCAATTATTTTATGTTGCTTATTTTTTATAATAATTGGCTCGTATTTTATTTTTCTTATTGAATCTAACAAAAAAGGCTCTTCATTATATTTAGGATCTTTGATTTTTACGCATAATGGTCTACCTTCTGAATAAATGTTATTTATTTTATCAACTATGAAAATAGGGTATACGAAAGGGCGCAGATGGAGAGTTGAATCTTGATCAATAAAATGAAAGAACTTAGGAGGATGATAAAAATAATCTCTGAACTCTTCTTCAGTAGGCGAATAAGGAGAAATAAAGCCTGCAAAAATAATTAACAGATACAAGATTAACAACATGAAAAAAGATAAAGCTGCTAATTTATTCTCTCTAAATATTTGTTTTGATAATATTATAAATTTCATATTTAACTTATAAAGGAGCCTGATAGAGTTATGATTTTACAATTTATTAGAGCTTTCATATCGGATACGAGGGTCTACTAAAGCTAATAGAATATCTGCTATAAGATTGCCTAAAACAAGAAATAATGTAGCTAAAAGGACAGATGCATTTATTAGAAATATGTCTTTAGAAAAAATAGCATTTAAGGTGAGAAGACCTAAGCCGGGCCAACTCATAATAACTTCAATCAAGAAAGAACTATTTATTAAATTGGCAAAGGAGTAGCCAAAAAGAGTTATCAAAGGATTCAAAGCGTTTCTAAAGATGTGTCTTGAGATGATAATATTTGAAGGTATGCCTTTAGCTTTTAATGCTTTTATAAAAGGGGATTTAAGAGAATTTATAAAAGCTCCTCTGGCATATCTGATAATGATTGCTATATTTGTAAAAGCAAGAATTAATGCTGGTAGAAATAGATGGTGCAAAATATCTAATAATTTTTGGAAGGAATTCATTTCATCAAAATTAGAGCTTGTCATACC
Organism: uncultured Acidobacteriota bacterium; assembly: GCA_964423235.1. Classification (GTDB taxonomy): domain Bacteria; phylum Acidobacteriota; class HRBIN11; order MFGW01; family MFGW01; genus CAYREJ01. The sequence continues at coordinate 17,731 of CAYREJ010000016.1, forward strand.
GCCAATAGGAAATAATTTAGTATAAGCAGCAAACATTAGGGCAAGAAGACCTAAAAGTATTTCAGGGAATGATAATCCTGTAAAGGAGAAGAATGATATTATCTTGTCTAAAGTTTTATTTTCCTTAATCGCACAAAGCAATCCCAGAGGAATTGCTAATAACCAAATGATAATTTGGGCAGCTAAAGAAAGTAATATTGTATTGCCGAATCTTTGGTAGATTAAGGTTGAAACTTTAATTTTATAAGAAAAGGAATAACCAAAGTCAGGGGGCTTAATGAATAGATGCTTTTCTTTTGAATCAAAACCTATTGGGGATAAATTATACAGCCATTTAAAATATTGTATATACCAGGGCTTATCTAAATTGTAATCTTTTCTGATCTTTTCAATAGTAGATGGAGGAATTTCAGGATTTAAAGCAAGATTCGTTAAATAATCTCCCGGTGTCAGAGATATCAAAAAATATGATATAAATGAGACACCAAGCAAAATGAAAATTAAATTAAATAATCTTCTACTTATAAATTTAATCACTTTTAAATAATAGAATCAATAGATTTTACCGTAAATAGTAAGTTTTTTCCAAATCCTAAAAACCAATGGCAAAAAAATTATAAACCACAAAGATC
>CAYREJ010000017.1:0-18039 GCA_964423235.1 uncultured Acidobacteriota bacterium
AGCTGAGATTAAATGAATTAGCGGAAGCTCAGAAAGGATTAGCGGAAGCTCAGAAAAGAACAGAGCTGAGATTAAATGAATTAGCTGAAGCTCAGAAAAAGACAGAGGAAGAGTTGAGAAAACTTATAGGTGAGCATAGCAAGACAAGAGAGATGCTTGGTTCTCTTCAACATACTGTCGGATATATTCTTGAAGATAAAGCCTTTTTGTCTTTACCTGCGCTTCTTAAAAGGGACTATGGAATTGAAATAACGCAAGCTCTTAAGAGAGATTATGTAGCAATATCGCCTGGGAAATACCTGGAGATAAATATAATAGGGAAGGGGAAGAAAGATGGACAAGAAGTATGGATATTAGGAGAATGCAAGTCCCAGATCAAGAAAAGGGATATAGATAAATTTTTAAGGAATATAAGTCAAATAGATAGGATTCTTCCTGGTGAGAAGGTTTTGCTAATTGTTACATATCAAACATCCCCAGCTGTTATGAATTATATTAAAGAGAAAGGGTTGAAACTATATTTTTCATATGAATTTAGAGTTTGGGAAATTCAATAATTTCCCTTCATTACCTTAGATTCTATTAAAATCTCAATAAACTTCAATATAACTGTAATTAATTCTGAAATTATTCCTACATTCCCATCTTTTCATTTAATTATTAGAAAATGAAAGAGCAAAAAACTAAGCTTTTAAATTTCATTGTGACTGTTCAGTATTTTCCAAATGATGGATTTGGAAAATACTGAATGATTGCAAAAAGGAAAAGGCAATTAATTTTAATCTAAATTAATTCTTTCTTGACCAAGAACAAATGTAAATTCATTTAATTCCTGCTCGTAAGGCAATATCAAAGAAAATTTGTTCTCTTTAACATCATATTCTTTGATAATAGTAATTATTCTTGCGAAACCTTCATTATCACTAAAACAAGAAATTAAATTTTTAAAATACAGCGGCGTAAAAACATTAAGCTTTTTAACATTAAGCTCCCTAACTACACGGTTAATCTCCTCAGAGGAAGTATCAGCTTCTAAGATAATTGAAAATTCACTATGCCCATATTCCCCATAGTAAACTTTTATTCCAAATAATTTTGAAATTACATCCAAGGCAGGTTGATCCATTACTTTTCCAATACCAAAAGGCGGACCTATAATATTCTCTAATTTAGGATGAAAAACTTTTTCTATTTTATTTTGAAAATAATTATTGAACCTGCTAAAACGATATTCTGCCCTTTCTTGTTGGGATTTATTTTTAATATTATCAGGGACTTTAGCGAGAAATATTGGCAAATTTATCTCTAACGACAGATACTTTAAAATATGTTGCAGTTCATCTTTTTTTTGAATAGCTACAATAATTCCTTTTTCAATCATTTTAATTAAAGCTAATTTATATTCCCTTCCCAATGAATCCATAACCATTCCATCTGAATCAATTAATGTAATTTCATTAGTTTTAGAAGAATAATTCAATAATTTATGAAAAGCTGATATAGCTCTAATTAGATTTGATCTTGGGGAAGAAGAACCAACAAATACCATTTTTTCCGGTATTAATTCTTTAACATTTCCTGTTTTAAATTTGGAATAAGAAAAGCAAGTGGGCAATCCAAATAAGCATTGACCCAAATCAGCACTAATAACCCCTATTGAAAGATTATTCTTGAATTCATTGCAAAATTCTTCAATAATAGTAGATTTGCCTGAATCAACGCCACCTAATACAAAAAGGCATCCCTTTACTTCTTTTATCAAACTATAAACTTCCTTAATATTGGAAATCTCTTTTATCATATTTTCTTCTAAGAACGAGAAACATCATATAATTTTTTTGCTTCTATAATAATAGCATAAGCACCAAAAAATTTTAAAAGATAATCTAATCTACTAAAAATCCAAAGGAATGGATAAAAGAATTTATAAAAACTAAAAGCTATTTTATGAGCGGATAGCTGGTTGATGGAGCTTGGTGAAATGAAACCGTCTCTCTTTTTTAATTTTCTTTTTTCAATATTAATGAAAATGAAATTAAGAAACATTTCAATAGATTCAGTTAAAATGAATGAATAACCTTTAGCTTTAATTACTGAAAAGCCGGAAGCTTTGAGCAAATCTTTTAATTGGTTGATAGAATAGCCAACTCTTTTATGGCCATATTTTTCCAAACTGAGACCTATAAAAGGTTTAATTTTATTAAGGAATAATAATTTCCCTGAAGCAGGCGTGGAGATGATTAATTTGCCATTTAGCTTTGCAATTCTATTAATTTCTATTAAGCAAGAAAGGTCATCATCTAAATGCTCTAAGTAATCTAATGATACAATTAGATCAAAGGAATTATTATTGAATGGGAGAGAATTTTGTGAAATCTGAATAATATTTTTTACTAATAATTCTTTAGAAGAGACGAGATTTTCATAATCGAGATCTGCATGAATCCATTTTCCGCCATAATTTTTTAAGAAATAACTTAATGTTCCTTTGGAGGAGCCTAAATCCAGACAAAATTTTCCATTAAGATTGGTAAGCCATTCTTGAAGAATCCGCAACTTTTCTTTTTTCTTAAAGGAATATTTGAATAATTCTAATTGCCACACTGAGCTGTCTAAAACAATTTTAAAGTGCTATGGTTTAGCAATAGGCTGCGTCTTTTTCTTTGCTTCAATTCTTTTTGCTTTTTCTTCAAGTCTGATTTGTTCGCTACCTATCAAAGAAACCAAAGCCAATTCAGCGCCATCGCCATGGCGAAAGATACCTGTTTTTATAACTCTTGCAAATCCTGATTGTCTATCTGCAAATCTTGAGGAAATAGTATCAAATAGTTTTTTAACAATACTCTTATCATTTATTTCTTTAGCAACTAATCTCCGAGAAGCCAAATCTCCTTTTTTTGCCAAATTAATAAGCTTGTCAGCAAAAGATTTTAATTCCTTAGCTTTAGCAATCGTTGTCAAAATTTTTTCTTCTTTGAAAAGGGATTTAGCTAAATTCCGCAATAGAGCTTTTCTATGAGCACTATTTCTACTTAATTTTCTTCTCTTTTTTTTATGTCTCATAATAAACGACTCCAGAAGAATAAAATTTTAGATTTTCATTTCAAAGGAAAGGTTTTTTTCTTCTAATTTTTTCTTAATTAACTCAATAGATTTTCTACCCAAATGAGGAAGAGAAACTATTTCTGCTTCAGTTTTTTTAACTAAGTCTTTAATTTTATTAATATTAGCTCTTTTAAGAACATTATATGATCTTGTATCGAGGTCTAAATTTTCAATAGGTTGATTAAGAATTTCTCTAATTTCAGGAGGAAGTTTAAACCATTCAGAAGTTTCCTCTTCTGATGGCAAAGCAGCTTCTAAAGACATGAAAGCACTGAATTGGCTCACCAATATTTTAGAAGCTTTGAGAACTGCATCAATAGGGGAAATAACTTTATTTGTCCACACTTCTAAAGTAAGCTTTTCATATTCTGTGGACCTTCCTACGCGCGTAGGTTCAACAATGAAATTTACTTTTCTTATTGGAGAATGTACAGAATCAAGAGGGATATAACCTATTCCCCAATCCTTATCAAAATTTTTCTCAGAAGAAACATACCCTTTAGCATTTTTAACAATCATTTCCATTTCTAAAGAGCCTTTATCCCCGATAGTAGCTATATAATGGTCAGGATCCATAATTTCTATGTCAGCATCGTGCTCGATATCTTTAGCTCTAACTTCACCAATCCTATTTACGCTTAAGGTCATTCTTTTTATATAATCAGCATAACATTTTATGGGCAATTTCTTAAGATTCAAAATAATATTAGTAATATCTTCTACTATCCCCGGAATTGATGCAAATTCATGAGGGGCGTTTTCAATTTTAATTGCAATAATAGCAGCTCCCTCAATAGAAGAGAGCAGAACTCTTCTTAATGAATTTCCAATAGTTGTAGCGTAGCCTCTTTCATATGGGAAGGCAAAAAAACGTCCAAAGTCATCTGTCAAAGTTTCCTTTTCTACCTCTATTGTTTCAGGAAGTAGAACCGAAGGCTTATTTACCATAAAAGTAAAACCTCCTTAATTTTAATTTTTTATTTAGAATAAAATTCAACAATATATTGTTCTTTAATAGGCAATTGAATATCTTCCCTCTTAGGATAAGCAAGGACTCGCCCCTTCTTATTTTCAATATCCAGCTCAAGCCAAGGTGGTATGCCTCGTATTTCAGTTTTCTCAAGCGAATCAGCAACATTAGGTGTAGATAGTATTTTTTCTTTCAAGGTTATAGAATCACCGGGCTCCACTAAATAAGAGGGAATATCTACTTTTCTATTATTAACTAAAACATGTCCATGATTAACCAATTGTCTTGCATGTTTACGAGAAGTAGCGAAACCTAATCTATAAACCACATTATCCAATCTCCTCTCTAATAAAATCAATAAATTTTCACCGGTTTTCCCTTTAATTTTTTCAGCTCTCTCAAAATATAACCGGAATTGTTTTTCTAATATCCCATATATTCTTTTAACTTTTTGTTTTTCTCTTAACTGAATTCCATAGGGAGTTAATTTAATTCTTTTTGTTCTTCCATGTTGACCGGGAGGAAAAGCTCTTTTTTCTAAAGGGCATTTTGTATAGCATCTTTCCCCTTTTAGATAAAGCTTCATCATTTCCCTGCGACATAATCTACAAACTGGTCCTTTATATCTAGCCACTTTTTTCTAACCAACTATAAGTTGGTTAGTTTTAACACCTCCTTAATTAAAAAATTATACTCTTCTTCTTTTGCGAGGTCTGCAGCCATTATGAGGTATCGGAGTTATATCCCTTATAGATTTTATCTCAATTCCTGCTGATTGAATAGCTCTAACGGCTGATTCTCTTCCCCCGCCGGGTCCTTTTATTCTTATATGAATTTTCTTTATTCCAAATTTTAAAGCTTCTTGGGCACATCTAAAAGCTGCTTGCTGGGCTGCAAAGGGGGTTCCTTTCCTTGAACCCTTGAATCCTACTTTACCTGCACTAGCTGAACATAGTACATTCCCCTGCAAATCGGTTATTGTTATTATAGAATTATTAAAAGTGGAATGAATATACCCAAAAGCAACCGGCACATTCTTTTTCTCTTTTTTCTTTGTTCCTTTTTTTCTTCCAGCCATTATTAATTATCTCCAATTTCTTATTTAGTTTTCTTTTTAATAGCTATCTGTTTCCCTCGGGGACCTTTCCTCGTGCGAGCATTCGTGTGGGTCCTTTGACCGCGCACAGGCAATCCTAATTTATGCCTAATGCCACGATAGCATCCTATTGAGATTAGTCTCTTTATATTCATTTGAACTTCTTTTCTTAGGTCCCCTTCTATTTTCCCCTCAGTTTCAATTATTTTTCTTATTTCAGAAACTTGAGCTTCCGATAAATCTTTAATTTTCACATCAAAAGGAACTCCAGCAGCTCTTAAAATCTTTCTCGCTCTTGACCTTCCTATTCCGTAAATATAAGTTAAGCCTATCTCGGCAATTTTATTCGCCGGTAAATCAATTCCAGCTATTCTTGCCATAATCTTTTAGATTCTATTTCCGATAGAATCTTTTCACCTCCTATAAAATTATTATCCTTGCTTCTGTTTATGTTTTGGATTAGAACAAATTACCATTATCCTTCCTTTCCTTCTAATTATTTTGCAATTTATGCATATCTTCTTTACAGATGATTTAATTTTCACTTTTTACCTCCTGATCTTAAATTCAGAAGATCTTTTATATTATTAAATCAGAAACTTGCCTTATTTAAAACGATAAACAATTCTACCTCTTGTCAAATCATAAGGAGATAATTCAACTTTCACTTTATCTCCGGGCAAAATGTGAATAAAATTTTTTCTCATTTTACCGGAGATATGAGCTAATATTATATGTTTTTGACCTTCTACTTCCACTTTGAACATAGCATTAGGCAAAGCTTCTTTTACTGTTCCAATGACTTCAATTACATCATCTTTAACCATATTCTCTATTTACAAAATTAGATAGCCTCATATTAAAATATTGCAATTTTTTCTTTATATTCGGAAGATAATTCTGTAAGAATAATAGTTCCATAAGATGTAATAGCAACTGTATGCTCAAAATGCGCTGAATAACTTCCATCTTTTGTCTTTGCTGTCCATCCATCAGGCATTATTTCTATTTCAAAATTACCTTCGCTAACCATAGGCTCAATGGCTAAAACCATCCCTTCTACTATTTTTGGTCCGCTACCAGCTTGCCCAAAATTTGGTATCTTGGGCTCCTCATGTAGATTCTTTCCTATTCCATGTCCAACAAAATCTCTTATCACATTAAAACCCTTTTTCTCTACATAAGACTGAATAGCAAAAGAAATGTCCCCAATCCTATTATTTAATTTTGCTTTTTCTATTCCAATATATAAAGCTTCTTTTGTCACTTTCAATAATTCCAAATGCCTTTCTTCTACTTTCCCTACTGGAAATGTAGCTGCTGTATCTCCATAATATCCATCCAAAAGCACGCCTACATCAATACCTATTATATCTCCCTCTTTCAATTTATTTGAGTTCGGTATCCCATGAACTATAACATCATTTATTGAAGCACATATACTCGCTGGATAGTCTCTATATCCTTTAAATGCCGGTACAGCCTTCCTTTTCCTTATAAAACTCTCAGCAAATTCATCAAGTTCCTTCGTAGTTATTCCAGGCTCTATCATCTTCTCCATTTCTTTTAATAACTCCGCAACTATATGACAACTCTTCTTTATCTTTTCTATCTCTTTATAATTTTTTATTATTATCACTTTTTTTCTTCTAATAACCTTGAAATTTCTCTATGAATATCTAAAATTCCTAATTCACCATTTATCTTATAAATATTACCTTTATAATAATCTATCAAATCTTTAGATTCATTTTTATAAACTTCCAGTCTCCTCTTTATAATTTCTTCTTCATCATCTTTTCTTAATATTAATTCTGAACCACAATTATCACAAAAATTTTCTTTTTTTGGCGGAGAAAAATATATATTATATATTTTTTGACAATTTTGGCAAATCCTTCTTCCAGAATTTCTTTTAATAATATCTTCATCTTTTAATTCAATTAATGCAATATATAAAATTGCATCAATTCCTTTAATGAATTCATCTAATAATTTTGCTTGATTATAATTTCGCGGATACCCATCTAAGATGAATTTATCTGAATTTGAAGAATTTATTTTATTCTTAATTATTTCAAAAACAATTTCATCCCTAACTAATTCACCTCTTTCCATAATTTTCTGAACCTTTTTTCCGAGCTCAGTTTTTTTATATACATTTTCTCTCAGCAAATCTCCTGTTGATATTCTGATCCAATGATAATTTTCTAACAATTGGGCTTGAGTACCTTTTCCGCATCCGGGTGGACCTAACAATATTAAAAATCTCTTCATATTAACCTCTTCTACCTCTAATTCTTCCTTTTCTAATAAATCCTTCATAATGCCGCATAATTAATTGACTTTCTACTTGCTGGATAGTATCCATGGCAACTCCTACAACTATTAATAAAGAAGTTCCACCAAAATAAAAGGGAACCCCTAATCCATTTAAGACGAAATTAGGCATTGTTTTACTCATAAGGTCTCCGAGGGCACCCGGTAAAGTATCCAGCTTAATACCTGTCATAAGAAATTCAGGCAAAATGGCAATGCAAGTAAGATAAATAGCTCCTACAAAGGTAAGTCTTGTTAATATATTGTCTATATAATCGGCTGTCTTTTTACCAGGTCTAATACCGGGTATAAAGCCTCCATATTTTTTAATATCATCAGCTACATTTACAGGATTGAAAATTATAGCTGTATAAAAATAACAGAAGAAAATAATAGCTCCAATATATATAAGATTATAAAGAGGCATGCCCAAGGTCATATTTCTAACAACCCATTCAACTACAGCATTACGAGGAAGAAACTGGGCAGCAGTTTGAGGAAGAGCAATAAGAGAAGCTGCAAAAATAATAGGTATCACTCCACCTGTATTAAGCTTCAAGGGCATATGAGTAGCTACTCCACCATACATTTTTCTTCCTACTACTCTTTTGGGATATTGAATAGGGATTTTTCTTTGAGCTCTTTCTACAAATACTATAATAGCAATTACGCTAATCATTAATGCTATCAAAATAATTAATACATGACCTTTAATGCTTCCTACCTGCACTGATTGAATTGTTTTCAATATAGCATTAGGAAATCTTACTACTATTCCTGCAAATATTATTAAAGAAATACCATTCCCTATACCCCTTTCTGTAATTTGTTCTCCTAACCACATCAAGAATACTGTTCCGGTAGTAAGAGTAATCATTGTCATAAATCTGAAAGCCCAACCCGGATTAAGAACTATTTGGGTGCCTCTCCATCCTTCCATATAATAAGCCATTCCAAAACCCTGAAATAAAGTAAGACCTGCAGTTAAATATCTTGTATATTTGGTTATCTTTTTTCTTCCTAATTCCCCTTCTTTAGATAATTTCTCTAATTGCGGAATTACTACTGTTAATAGTTGCAAAATGATTGAAGCTGAAATATAAGGCATTATTCCTAAAGCAAAAATAGAAAAATTAGAAAAAGCTCCGCCTGAAAATAAATCAATCATCCCAAAGAAAGTTCCACCCATTTGAGAAAAGAATTCTTTCATTGCGGCAACATTGATACCCGGAACAGGAATAATTGCACCTATTCTATATACAGCTAACAAGAGGAAAGTATAAATAATCCTCTTCCTTAAATCCGGTATAGCAAATAAATTTCTTATGCTTTCTAAAGCGATTTTAGCACCTCCGTCCTCCCGCCAGCTGCTTCAATCTTCTGGCGAGCTGATTTACTAAATTTATGAGCATACACAATTAATGGAAATTTGATTTCTCCTCTTCCCAATATTTTGATCCCATCTTTTATCGACTTAACAATCCTTTTTTCTATTAAAACTTCCGGATTAACTATATCTCCGGAATTAAAAGGCGCTAAATTTTCTAAATTAACTATAGAATATTCTTTCTTGAATATATTTGTAAAACCTCTTTTAGGAATTCTTCTTTGCAAGGGCATTTGTCCACCTTCAAAACCTCTTTTGAGAGAATGTCCGGAACGAGATCTTTGTCCCTTATGCCCTCTGCAAGCTGTTTTACCATGTCCAGAGCCCGGACCTCTTCCAACCCTCTTAGGCTTCTTTTTAGCACCATTTGGCCTTTTTAATTGATGTAATTCCATATTTAAAACCTCTTAATTTATATTTCTTCTATATTAATTAAATGAATAACTTTTTGAATCATTCCTCTAATCTCTGGCGTATCTTTCCTGATGACTGTTTTGCCCCTTTTTGTTAGTCCCAAGCCCCTTAAAATTATTCTTTGCTTTCTTGAAAAACCAATTTCGCTTTTAACCTGAGTAATTTTTAATTTTTTTTCTTTAGCATCATTTTTATTCATAGACAAATCCTTTATTATCCTTCATTTTCTCAATTCTTCCGGAGATTTCCCTCTAAGCTTTGCAATTTCTTCAGGAGTATGAAGATTCATTAAAGCATTAATCGTAGCTTGGACAAGCGCAAAAGGATTATTAGAACGTAAAGACTTTGATATAACATCTTTGACACCTACCATCTCTAAAACTGCTCTCACGGCTCCTCCTGCAATCAAACCTGTTCCTTCAACCGCCGGCTTCAGTATTACTTTTGCTGCATCTTTTTTACCTATCACTTCGTGAGGAATGGTATTTCCATCCAAGTTCACCTTAATTAATTTTTTTCTTGCTTTTTTAATAGCTTTTTGAATAGCAATGGGAACTTCCCGCGCTTTTCCTTTAGCATAACCGACTAAACCATTTCCATCACCTACAACTACTAAAGCTGAGAAGCCTAATTTCTTACCCCCTTTAACAACTTTAGTAACTCTATTGATAAAAACAACTCTATCTTTTAATTCAGCTGTTGTTTCTTGCAACTCAACCACTAATTAAAACCTCCTTTTTAAAATTTAATACCTGTAGACCTTAATCCATCTGCTAAAGCTTTAACTCTTCCATGATATTTATATCCAGACCTATCAAATACAATTTGAGTTAAACCTTTATTTAATAATCGCTGCCCCATTAATTTTCCTACTTCAGCAGCAGCTTCTTTATTACCACTATTCTTTAATTTCCCTCTTATTTCCTTATCCAATGTAGAAGCAGCCACTATTGTTCTTCCGCTCGTATCATCAATTGCTTGTGCATATATATGCCTTAAACTCCTAAATACAGATAATCGCGGCTTCAATTCTATACCCATTATTCTTTTTCTTATCCTTCTTTTCCTTCTTAATCTTCTTTCCAATTTAATCTTCGGATCACTCATATTTTTTTCTCTCAAATTTATTTAGCACCTGCAATTTTTCCAGGTTTAAGTTTTATCAATTCATCCGTGTATCTTATTCCTTTTCCTTTATAAGGGTCTGGTTTCTTTAAGCTTCTAATAATAGCAGCAACTTGTCCAACCATGTGCTTATCAATACCCCACACTTTGAATTTGTTTTTATTTTTTTCATCAAAGATTATTTTTATTCCTTCAGGTAATACAACTTCGCATGGATTTGAATATCCTATATTAAATATCATTTTATTACCTTGTAATTGACATTTATATCCTACTCCTACGATTTCCAATTCTTTATAAAATCCTTCACATACGCCTTTCACAGCATTTGCTATATGAGCTCTTGTTGTTCCATATATAGCATTAGAAACAGCTTTCTCATCCTTCCTTATAACTCTTATCTGATTATCTTTCAACTCACAAGCTATCCCCTCAGGTATCCTTATCTTATTAGATCCATTCTGCCCTTTAACCTCAATATAATCATTTATAAAATTTATTTTAACATTTGCTGGTATATTAATAGGTCTTCTTCCTATTCTTGACATAACGCACCTCTTGAAAGCATTACCAAATATAACATAAGATTTCTCCGCCTACCTTCAGTCTTCTTGCTTGACTATCCGTGAGAATTCCTTTTGAAGTGCTTAATATACAAATGCCTAATCCTCTTTGCACCTTCGGTATATTACTACTCTTGCAATAAACTCTTCTTCCGGGCTTGCTTATCCTCTTAATTCCTCTTATCACTTGCTCTTTAGTAGAACCATATCTTAAATAAATCTTTATCAGCCCTTGTTTTCCATCTTCCTCATATTTAAAATTCTCTATGAAACCTTCTTCCTTTAGAATCTTTGTAATTTCTAATTTCATTTGAGAAGATGGAATAATAACTACATCTTTATAAACCTTAACAGCATTTTTTATTCTAACTAAATAATCTGCAATTGGATCTGTTATAGGCATAATAATATTCTCCTTACCAACTAGCCTTTTTTACACCTGGTATCTGACCACTCAAGGCTAAAGTGCGAAAGCATAATCTGCATAAATTAAATTTTCTAAGATAACCTCTCGGACGACCGCATAAAGCGCATCTATTTCTATACCTTACCTTGTATTTTAATTTTTTCTTCATTTTCTGTATAGCTGCAATTGTAGCCATATTTATTAAACTCCTCTCCTTTAAGCTTCCTTAAAAGGAAATCCAATTAATTTAAGCAAATCTCGCGCTTGCCTATTATCTTTTGCAGTAGTTACTATCGTCACATTCATTCCTCTCAATTTTTCTACTTTACTATAATCTATTTCCGGAAAAATCAATTGATCAGTTAATCCTAAAGTATAATTGCCTCTTCCATCAAAAGAATCAGGCGATAACCCTTTAAAATCTCTAACTCTTGGCAAAGCAATATTAATTAACCTATCCAAAAATTCATACATTCTCCATCCTCTCAAAGTCACAGCACAACCGATTGGCATTCCCTTTCTTATTTTAAAAGCAGATATTGCTTTTCTTGCTCTCTTCACAACAGGCTTCTGACCTGTAATCAAACTCAGTTCTTCAATAGCGGAATCGAGTATCTTAATGTTCTTACTTGCTTCGCCAATTCCCATATTTATCACTATCTTTTCTATCTTCGGAACAGCCATTCTATTTTTATAATTATATAATTTCATCATTTGTGGCAAAACCATCTCTTGATACAGCTTCTGTAAGCGAGGTATATACTTTTCTTCCATAACTATTGCTTCCTCAACTACTTCTTTCTTCCTTTGTTTTGGCGTTTGTTTGCTCTTCTTTATTTCATCAGAAGAAGTTTCTTTTTTCGACATATATTAGTTAAACCTCTTTTCTTATAAAAAACAATTTAAAATATTAAATTACACCTCCACACTTTTTGCAGATTCTAACTTTTGAACCATCCTCTAAAAATTTCTTACCTATTCGCGCGGGACGCTTACATTCAGGACATATTACCATAACCTTCGAAACATGAATGGGAGCTTCCTTTTCAATAATTCCTGCTTGAATTTGCTTCTTGGGATTAGCCCGCATATGTTTCTTTATTAAATTCACTCTCTCTACAATGATCCTTTGTTTCTTGGGGAAAACCTTCAGCACTTTTCCTATCTTACCTTTATCCTTTCCTGAAATTATTTTTACTTCATCATTTTTTTTAACTGATAATTTCATTGTCATCTTCTCTTTAAAAAATTTTTACCATACCTCCGGTGCCAAAGAAATAATCTTCAAAAAATTTTTTTCTCTTAATTCTCTGCCTACCGGACCGAAAACCCTCGTTCCTATTGGATTATTTGTAGCAGGGTCAATAATAACAGCTGCATTATCATCAAATCTTATATAAGTCCCATCTTTTCTTCTTAGTTCTTTTTTAGTTCTAACTATAACTGCTTTAACGACCATACCCTTTTTCTGCTTACTTTCGGGTTCCGCTTCTTTAATTGATGCAGTTACAATATCTCCAATTGTTGCTGTCCTACCAACGGAACCACCTACTGGTAATATACAGGATATTTTTTTCGCTCCTGAATTATCTGCAACATTTAATATAGTTCGCATTCTTATCATAATTATCATCTCCTTATGAAAGAACTCGTAATACTCGCCATCTCTTTAATTTGCTTAAAGGACGCGTTTGAATCAATAAAACTTTATCTCCTATTTTGCATTTATTCTCTTCATCATGAGCATACGCTTTTCCCCTTTTCTTAATTATTTTCCCATAAATGGGATGCCTGCTGAATCTCTCAATTCTTACAACAACAGTTTTATTCATCTTATTGCTTATTACAATCCCTTCAATTGTTTTCTTTATCCTTTTATTCTTTTGCTTTTCTTTCATAAAAGTTAACCTTCTTTAGCTATTTCTTTCTTTTTTTGATTTATCAAAGTTAGAATTCTTGCTATGTTTTTCCTTGTCTTGTTTATGCTCTTTATATTGTCTAATTGTTTTAGTGCATTCTTTTTTCTTAAATTAAATAATTCTTCTGCTAATTCTTTTCTTTTCAGTATAAGCTCTTCTAAAGATAATTCTTTAAAATTTTCTTTTTTCATAAGCAAAATTATAAACCTCTACTAACTATTAAAGTTTTACAAGGCAACTTATGAGCAGCGAGGCGGAGAGCCTCTTTTGCAATATTATCTTCAATTCCACCTATCTCAAATAGAATTTTTCCGGGCTTGACAACAGCTACATATCCAATACGAGGTCCTTTTCCTTTACCCATTCTTGTTTCAGCTGGTTTTTTCGTATAAGCTTTATCAGGAAAAATTCTTATCCAAACTTTTCCACCTCTTTTGATATGGCGCGTAATAGCTATACGAGCAGCTTCTATTTGTTGGGAGGTTATCCAAACAGGTTCAAGAGCTTTTAAACCAAAATCCCCAAATGCTAAATTAGCTCCTCGGGTAGCTTTACCCTTCATTCTACCTCGCTGATGTTTTAAATATTTTACCTTTTTAGGCTGCAACATAATAATTCCCTTTATTTAATAAATTAAAGAATAATAGGATATTCAGTTTTCTCTCCTTTATTTACCCAAACTTTTATTCCAATTACACCATAAGTTGTATAAGCTTCAGCTAAACCATAATCTATATCGGCTCTGAGAGTATGTAATGGTAATCTTCCATATAGATACCATTCAGCTCGCGCTATTTCAACCCCATTTAATCTTCCTTTACACCTTATTTTTATTCCTTGAGCTCCTAAACGCAATGCACTTTCTACTGCTCTCCTCATAGCTCTTCGGAAAGCGACTCTTTTTTCTAATTGCAAAGCTATATTTTCTGCAATAATTTGTGCATCTATTTCCGGCTTTGTTACTTCATTTACTTGAATATAGACTTCCTTTCGCGTTATTTCTTCAAATTTTCGCTTCATTTCCCTCACATGACTTCCACCGGGTCCTATTACCAAAACTGGCCTCACAGCTTTTATATACACTCTTATTTTGCTTGCCAATCTCTCTATCTCAACAGAGGATATTCCTGCATGATAAAATTCCTTTTTAATTTCTCTCCTTATTAATAAATCTTCTAATAAATTTTTATCATAATCTTTTTTGGCATACCATCGAGATTGCCAAGTTCTATTAAAAGCTAATCTAAAACCATTAGGATGAACCTTTTGTCCCAAAATATACCTCCATGAATTAAGATTTAGCTAGGAAAATTTTAATATGAGAATGATGTCTTCTATATCTAAATGTTTTCCCCATAGTGCCTGCTCTAAATCTTCGCCATATTTTTGTTGGACCGCAATCCACTTGGGCTTTTGAAATAATTAGATTATCTATGTCAACAGCAGAATCTTTTTGTTTTGCATTAGCAGCTGCCGAAAGAATTGCCTTTGCAATTAGATCTGCTCCTCTTTTGTTTGTATATTTTAGTATTCTCAGTGCAGTGAACACTTCTTTTCCTCTAATCATATCAATAATTAATCTCGCTTTTCTTGGAGAAATCTTAACATATTTTATAATAGCTTTGCTAATTTCTTCCATAATATATTATCCTTTTCCTTTTGTTTTCATAGCTTTTTCCGATTTAGTAGGATGGCCTCTAAAAGTTCGCGTTAATGCAAATTCACCCAATTTATGTCCAACCATATTTTCCACGATGAAAACAGGAATAAAGGTTTTTCCATTATGAACAGCTATTGTGTGTCCTACCATATCCGGAATCACCATTGAACGACGAGACCATGTTTTTATCATCTGCTTTTTGCCACTTTCATTCATTGCTCTAATTTTTTTGACTAAATGTTCATCCACGAAAGGACCTTTTTTTAAAGAACGAGCCATAAAAAACTCCAAAATTATTTTCTTCTTTTAACAATAAAATTAGAACTCCTTTTATTTTTGCGTGTCTTATAACCTTTAGTAGGTTGTCCCCAAGGAGTAACAGGATGTCTGCCACCTTTAGTTTTTCCTTCCCCTCCACCGTGGGGGTGATCAACCGGATTCATAGCAGTTCCTCTTACATGAGGTTTTCTTCCTAACCATCTATTTCTACCTGCTTTTCCGATGCTTACATTAGACCTATCAACATTGCCTACTTGTCCAACAGTAGCATAGCACTTTAAATTAACCAATCTAATTTCTCCTGATGGCAGTTTAATATGAGCATAATTCCCTTCTTTAGCTAATATTTGAGCAGAACTACCTGCAGCTCTTACTATCTGACCTCCTTTGCCGGGTTTCAATTCTATATTATGAACAATAGTCCCAACCGGTATGTTCTGAAGAGGCAATGCATTCCCGGGAAGAATATCTGCTCCAGGTCCCGAAATTATCGTATCTCCCACTTTCAATCCTTGAGGATATAAAATATATCTTTTTTCACCATCTTCATAACAAACCAAAGAAATAAATGCTGACCGATTAGGATCATACTCTATTGTGAGCACTTTAGCTCTGATATTAACTTTATCTCTTTTAAAATCTATTATTCTATATCTTCTTTTATTACCGCTACCTCTCCACCAAACTGTTATCCTTCCTAAATTATTCCTGGCACATGTTTTTAATTTTGGTGCCAACAACGGTTTATAAGGCTTATCTATTGTTAGCTCCTCATATGTTAAGGAAGTCTGAAAACGCCTTCCGGCTGATGTTGCTTTATAAGCTTTTATTCCCATATTATTTTCCACCTACTGTTAAATCTATTTCTTTTTCCCCTTCCTTTAATTTTACATATGCTTTCTTCCAGGAAGAAGTGAATCCTTCTCTTCTTAACCTTGTCCTCTTTTTCCCTTGCATATTTATAATCCTTACTTTTTCAACTTTTACTCCGAAAATTTTTTCTACTGCATTCTTTATTTCAATCTTATTTGCATTTCTATTAACAGAAAAACAATATATTTTCTCCTCTTGTTTTTGTAAAGCTTTTTCAGTTAATATCGGTTTTATTAAAACTTTGTATGGATCTCTCATATTCTCAACATCCCTTGTATTCTTTCAAAAGCTGCTTTAGAAAAAAATATTTTTTTATAATTCAGCAAATCATAAACATTTAGCATTGACACAGGTAAAAATTTAACTTTCGGTATATTTCTGACAGCCAACCAAAAATTAATATTATCTTTAAAATCAATAAATAAAATTTTAATATGTCCTAAAGGAATATTAAAAGAATTAAATAATCTAATAGCTTCTTTGGTCTTAGGTTTTTCTAAAGATAATTTATCAACAATTTGGATATTACCTTCATTTAACTTATAAGCTAAAACTGAAATTAAAGCTTTAATCTTTTTTTTCCTGGGGAAATTGTAAGAATAATCTCTTGGCTTCGGACCGAATACTGTTCCACCGTGCCTCCAAAGAGGAGAACGAATTGAACCTGCTCTTGCTCTTCCAGTATGTTTTTGACGCCAAGGTTTTTTGCCGCCTCCACTTACTTCTTTGCGGGTTTTCGTACACGCTGTTCCTCTTCTTTTTGAAGCTAAATAATGATTTACAGCTTCCCAAACTAAAGCTTCATTAAATTTTGTATTTGATAAAATATCACTTAATTCTATAAAACCAGCATTTTGATTTTCAATTGTTTTTATTTCTAACTTCATTTTAAATCCTTATAAATTTTTATTAATAACAACATATGCCCCATTATATCCGGGAATACAACCTTTTATTGCTATAATATTATTTTCTGCATCAATTTTTACTATTCTCAAGTTTTTAATAGTTTGCCTTTTACCACCCATTCTTCCACCCATCCTTTTTCCTTTAAAGACTCTTGATGGAAAAGAAGATGAACCAATGGAACCGGGAACCCTATGAGTTTTTGAGCCGTGAGTATCCGGTCCCCCACTAAATCTATGTCTTTTAATCACCCCTTGAAAACCCTTTCCCTTAGTGTCTCCTGTGACACTAACCATATCATTTTCTGCAAAAATATCAGCTGCTGTAACCTTATCTCCTAATTTAAGACCATCTATGCTTTTTGCTTCTACCTCTACCAATTTTTTAACCGGCACCGAACCAGCTTTCTTTAAATGATTTCTTAGACACTTATTCATTCTCTTTTCTGAAATTTTTTCTATCATTCCTATTTGAACGGCTTGGTAGCCATCTTTTTGAATAGTTTTTATTTGCGTAATTACACATGGACCAGCTTTAATTAAAGTAACAGGAACAACATTCCCTTCCTTATCAAAAAGTTGGCTCATACCTAACTTTCTACCTATTAATCCACTAATCATTTATTCCCCCTTTCCTTCGCTTGTAGAAGCCTTAATCTCTACATCTACTCCAGCCGGCAAATCTAATCTTAATAATTCTTCAATAGTTTGAGGAGTCGGCGATAGAATGTTAATAAGTCTTTTGTGAGTTCTGATTTCAAATTGTTCTCTTGATTTTTTATCAACATGAGGAGACCTTAAAACAGTATATCTGGAAATTTTAGTTGGCAAAGGTATAGGACCGGCAACCTTTGCCCCTGTTCTCTTTGCAGTTTGAACAATTCTGCTTGCAGAAACATCAAGCATTCTGTAATCAAAGCCTTTCAATCTGATTCTAATTTTTTCGTCTACCATTAAAGTTGCTCCTTTATTCAATAATTTCCGTAACAGTTCCAGCCCCTACTGTCTTTCCACCTTC
>CAYREJ010000018.1:0-17906 GCA_964423235.1 uncultured Acidobacteriota bacterium
ATTAGTTGAATGCTTTTTGAAATCCCAGTCATGGAACCCGAGCACCATAGGATATCCTACCTTTATTAAATTTGCTCTGGCACCAATGAAAGTATGTGCCCAGGCTGACTTTACCTCATCCATTTCTATGAGCTTCTCGGGAGTTATCTTATAAAAAACTAAAGAGTGCATAAAAGGAATACCAATTAACTGAACAGCTTCCAAAGTTTTGCCTGAATATAAATGAGCAGGAGGTGAAAAAATATCCGGATATTCTCCAAAAAGTTTTTTAATGATTTCATACGAATCTTCTATCCTTTTTTTCTGCTCATTAAAATCTACCTCCTTGTTATCAATAGCATCATAATATTCTGATAACCATAGAACATTGGTCTTTTTATCCAATGAATTGCACCATTTATTAACATTTACAGTTAAATGAGAATAACCATGTAATTGAATTTCAAACACTTTTTGCCGAAGACCATATTTTATTGCCTCAAAAGATTTCTTAAAATCAAAGATAAAAGAAGGATTTCTTTTAATATACATAATCTCCTTTGATAGAAACTGATTTCCACATTTTCTTTCCAAAATTTCCTTTCCTTTATAAAATACTTTTCCTAAATTTTTGTCTCCATCATCAACGAAAATAGGAGTATACATGATACTCATCTTTGCATATTGTTTCTTTAAAATTTTAATAATATCCATCCATTGACTAAAAGAGATATCAAAATCAATAGAATCATATTTTGGCGAATTAAGCCATACTCTGTGTGAAGATCCGGGATCATCCATCCGCAAGATTGCTTTATTATCAAAACTATAATAAACGAGCCCCTTGCTGCTTGCTGATATTATTAAATCCCTTAAGAATTTATGAAAAAAATCATATTGCTTAAATAACTCTCTTCCGGTAAATCCCAATATATAATTTTTTCCATTTCCTTTTGGAATTTCTATAACTACAGGTTTATCGTTGAACTTTGCATATAATTCTCCATTTTCTGATTTTATTTCTCGTACATAGCGCGGATGAAAAGCAATAACCTTATGATTTTCTAAAATCTCTAACTTATCTACCGGAAAGGATTCTGAAGACCTTTTGATCTTTAGATAACTTAATAATGCATCATCTAAAGAAGAGATATCGGAAATTACATTAATGCCATTATCATTTGCTTTTTTGATTGAATTAATAATTTTTTCCGGCAATTTTCTTCCATCCAAAGCTAAGATTATTAGCGAATGCGAAGTTGTTCTGTGATTAAAAGTTAATTTATTATATGTCTCTTTTTTGTCAATCCAAATAATATCATAAGGAATAACATTTAAAATTAACAAATCAAGATAACCCTTTGCAAGATTAGTAGAAGCCTTCCACACCTTTTCCGAAGGAGATAAAAAGTCAGAAGTAGTTATCAGCGCAACTTTTAAGTTATTCAAAGGTGGAATCATAAAAAAATACAATAAACTTACACTAAATATTACCATAATTATAAAGAAGTAATAAAACTTTATTCTTATTCTCATCATGTATTAATTAATGACGAAGTCAAGAGAATCTGCTAATATTCTCTAAATTTAATAATGTAATTTCCATGATAAAGACTTCCATACCTGCATAAGAAGGTAACAAGATAAAATTTATGACTTAATTTCTCTTTGTATGAATTTATATTCTCAAATCTTATAGGAACAGGAGCATCCCATTCCGGAGAAATAAATTTTGTCCCATCTGTATAATTATCTATATATAGGAGCCTCAATGTTATAGTTTTACCTTTATATGCATAAGGATTAACAAAAAATTCTTGTCCTGATACAAACTTACCTTTGCAATTTATCAATAAAAAACTCTTTATAACAAATAACAAAACAATCTTTTTCATCTGCTTATCTTATGCTAAAATATAAATCATTATTCTTTTTGAGGAATTATTTGAAAAGCATCCAAGTAAATATTTTCATTTTCTGGATTAAAAATTTCTAATATTATCTCTTCCTTCCAATAAATTTTAAAATTCTCATTAATAAAATCATATGCATTCAAAGGGAGTTTATTAAGATTCAACTCAAAAATATCTAATGGATTCCCTTCTTTATCATATATTCTAACTTGAAGAGGCTTGGACACTTTTCTATTAATCATAACTCGTATTGAAAATTTGTATAGCCCTTCATCAAGATTAAATTTATCAATGCAAATCAAGCTCATAGCTCTTTTATCAGCCTTCACTGCAATTAAATTATGAGCTTTCGGATCATAAACAGGCATACCCACCTCTCTCTTGCATAATTCAATTTCTCTATTGTAATCTATCCTGTTAATGCTAATTCCATTGGGACTTGTAATTACTTTCTCTTCTAAGGGCTTTAGTTGAATAATTCTTATCGGATCATTATTAGAAAACTTAATTGACACTGTATGAGGAAATATTTTATCTTTATTTCTTATTGATATTTTATTATTTGAGAACTTTTTCCATTCTATCGGGTTTTCTTCCTTTTCTCCTCTTTTCCAAAGTTCCTCCATTCTTCCACGTAAAGGAAATGTAGCTATTACCATAGAATCTTTCATTATTTCTTTAAATCCATAAAAATAACCATCTCTTTCATCATGAGGATTAGCCATTTGCATATGAGTGATCCCATATCTCTGAAAAGGCTTATTATACCAATTATTTCTATCTCTGTATATTAAATAAGCTTTAAATTCATTCTCAAAACAAAACATCGGAGCTATATTTCCTGAAATGGGACCTTTAGGGATTATTTCCATTAAAAATCTTGAGTAGTTGATGATTTTATAAGAGCGATAGTTGATTGCCCAGTCAACATAGAAATTAACTTGATAAGCAAGAGAAATAGCAAATGCTATTAGTATAATGCTTCTAATCACATAAGGGTTTATTCTCAATACTTTATTCTTGATCAATTGAATGACAATATAAAATATTCCTATTGCTACAAAAGTCATCAGAAATACAGTCTTGTAGGCTTGATAATAGTTTTGTGGAAAAGGCAATCTATAAAATAAAAAGAGTTTAGAGGGTATCTTGTCGCTTATAAAATATATGTTCTCATTTAATAAATATTGAATTGTAAAGAAAAACCATACAAAAGATGCTAATAAAAAAGGAAGCCTTATTTTTTCAACCTTAAATTCCCGTAATTCCCAAAATTCTTTAAAAATAGCAACAAATAAAATAATCAAGGGTGGAATGGAACTTACAAAAAATCTCAAAGGACGGTAATTTATTAATGTATTAAAGAAAAAATCTGAGGCAAACCAAAAGGTAGAGAATACTTCAATAGGAAAAAATCTATATTTTTGAAAAATATTATAAATAATCTTTAAAATGGAGATTAAAGAAATGTAAAACATTACAGGCAAATACAAACTAAAATAATATGCAATAGGAGTTTTCCATATGTTTCTTATTAATTTAATAAAAGAAAAAGGGGTTCTAACTTTAATATCTCTACCAATAAATATATCATATATATGTTTATGGGGAAGGAATAAGACAATATACCAAAATATACCGATGGTTATAATTCCTGCCATCAAGATAAGGATAGGTTGAATTTTATCTCTCCAATTATGCCATTCTTTTTTCCAAAAAGAACATATGATAATAGAAAGAATTATAGTTGGGATAAAATTTACCATGCTCGGCTTGCTTAGAAAAGATAATCCTACCGATATTCCTGCTAAATAAAAATATAAAATATTCTTAAAACCTTTTTGCCAAAAATAAGCAGATAACAACATAAAAAAAATCATTTCTGTTACTCTATTTCCTACCCTCGCATAAGTAATCAGTAGATAATTCATTCCCAATAATAAAGTCCCTATATATGCATAAAAAGAAGAATAAGCGGATTTAAGAAGGAAATAAAATAAAATCACAGTAAAGGAAGAAAAAAAAGCTGGCACAAGGTTATTTTGCCAAAAGCCCACACCTAAAAGCTTAAAAACAAGATAACTAACCCAATGCCCAATTGGGGCAACCCACATAAGATTCCAATCATCTAATTCCCACTTTCCGAATAAGACTTTATTGCGTGCATTATAAGAATACGAACCTGCATCTACCCATTCTCCCCAAGCCCAGTTTAAATGTTCAGGTGGATCTGCGTCCAAAAAAATTATTCTTAATGCTATAAAAAGGGCAAATGAAAGCCAAATTAGTTTTTTCCAATCTCCTTTTTTATATAAAAGTAAATGTTTAGACATGCAGAATAATTTAGAGTAAATATATCAAAGATAAAAGAGATTAAAGTCAATTTAGGAAAGCATAAAAAAATTATTTACTCACTTTTTCAAGATCATAAATGGGGTGCCAGTAAATGAGGTGCCAAATGAGGTGCCAGAGTAATTTTATCTTATCAGAATTATTCTCAAATCCATTACATTTGTGTGGGTTGGACCTGTAATGAATAAACTATTCAACTTCTTAAAAAAACTGTAAGAATCGTAATTTCTTATATAGGCATCGGGGCCAAGCCCCATCCTAACAGCATTTGAGAAGGTGCCAGAGTAAATATAAGCGCCAGCGGCAGGGGTGGCTCCATCGCTGCCATCGGTGCCAAAACTTAAGAGAAAATAATCCTTTAATCCCTTAAGATGTTGAAGCATTAATAATGCAAAATGAGTATTTCTTCCACCTCTTCCTTTTCCTTTAATTTTAATTGTCCCTTCTCCCCCAGAAATCAAGCAAGCAGGCTTTTTAATCGGATTATCAGAAACTATGATTTCTTTTATTATTGAAGAATGAAATTTACACATCTCCTCAATGCTACCATTCATCCTTGTAGATAAAATAATGGTGTGATAACCTAAATTTTCAGCTACCGACTTAGCAGCTTCTGCCGCCATCAGGTTATTTGCAATAATAAAATTTTTGACTTTTTTAAAGGCTTCTTTCGGATAAGTTTTCTTTATATTTTTTTCTTGCTCAACACCATCTTTAATGAATTGAATAATTGATTTCGGCAGAGAGCACATTAAATCATATTTTTCTATTATCAAGGAGCAATCATTAAAAGTAGTTAAATCCGGGACGGTTAATCCTGAACCAATAGCCTCCAATTTGTCTTCTACAACATCAGAAATTATAAAGGATAACACAATTGCTGGATAAGCTGCATAAGCTAATTTACCTCCTTTTATTTTAGAAATATGCTTCCTTATTGTATTTATTTCTTCAATGGAAGCACCGCAATTAATCAGTACTTCAGTAGCTTCTTGCTTTTCTTCAAGCGTGATATTATCTTCAGGAAACGGAAGTAAAGCAGAAGCTCCTCCTGAAAGAAGAAGAACTATTAAATCTTTTGATGTGGCTTTTTTTGCTATATTATAAATTCTTTCAGCTGCTTGGAGCCCTCTTTTATCCGGAATAGGATGAGAAGCTTCTGTTAACCTAATTCTTTTTAAATCAACAATATATCCATCTTTGGTCACTACCTCCCCTTCTTTTATCTTGTCTAATAATAATTTCTCTATCCCCTTAGCCATGGAAGCTGAAGCCTTTCCTGCTCCTATAATATAAATATTCTCATATTTATCAAGATTATATTCTTTTCCTTTTATATAGATAAAATCTCCTTTTCTCTTTATAAAGTTATAGATACACTCCTCTCCTTTTACTGCATCTAATGCCGCACGCGCTATTTTGAAAGCATGTTTTTTCATTATGTCCTAATTACCTAAAGATTTTATCATATTTTGCTTAAATCTCTTATTGAATAGACTCTCAAATAAATTAAGACACTAAATTGCATAAAAATGCTTACGAAGACTCTCTAAAATATTACGAGACTTGATTTTTAAAGATACTAAGTAGTTAAGTCATTTGATTTTTTTTGAATGATTATTATAATTATTAATTGCTAAAGCAGATAATATCTAGGAGGTAAAAGGGTAGTGTCAAAGAAAGATTATTATGAGATATTAGGCATTCCGAGGGATGCAACAGAGCAAGAAATAAAAAAGGCATATCGCCAGATGGCATTAAAGTACCATCCCGACAGAAATCCAAACAACAAAGAAGCAGAAGAAAAGTTCAAAGAAGCAACAGAAGCTTATAGTGTTTTGATAGACAAAGAAAAGAGAGCTATGTATGACAGATATGGGCATGCAGGAGTAGGAAGCGGTTGGCAAGAAGGATTTACATATACCAATTTTGATTCTGACATATTTGAAGATTTCGCAGATATATTAGGAAGCTTTTTTGGAAGTGATTTTTTCGGAACTTCAAGAAGGAGCCGAAGGAAAAAATATGGACCTGTTAGGGGTTCAGACTTACAATATTCGCTCAACATAAAATTAGAAGAAGCCGTATTCGGAACAGAAACTACTATAAAGATTCCTAAATATGATAAATGCGACGAATGCGAAGGCAGCGGAAAGACCCGAGAATCTCATAATATAATATGTGCGACTTGCAACGGGACGGGCCAAATACGATATAATCAAGGATTTCTAACAATTGCAAGGACTTGCCCCTACTGCAATGGTATGGGGCAAATGATTCAAAATCCTTGCTCAAGTTGCAATGGAACAGGTAGAAAGGAAGTATCCAAAACTATAAGAGTAAAAGTTCCTGCCGGAATAGACGACGGAACCCGGCTGAGAATAAAAGGAGAAGGAGAAGCTGGCTTGTATGGAGGCGAGCCCGGAGATTTATATGTCCTCATAAATATTCAAGAGCACCCCACTTTTAAAAGACACGGAAATGATCTTTATATGGAAAAAGAAATATCTATCCTTCAAGCTTTGTTGGGAGATATTGTTCCCATCAAAACGCTTTATGGAGAAGAAAAAGTAATGATCGAAGAAGGAACTCAACAAGATACTTTGATAACCTTAAAGGACAAGGGAATGCCTTACTTGAATAGCAATAAACGAGGAGACCTTCATATAAAACTAAAAATTAAAATCCCTACTCAATTATCTAATAAAGAGAAGGAACTTTTGCTGCAGTGGGTTAAATTGAGGAATGAAAATATCAATCCACAGCCAAAGAGCATATTTAAAAAAGTAAAAGATATCTTCTAATTATTTCATCATTAAAATTTACTTCAATTGGCTTGGGGGGACGGCTTAAAATTTTATATCTAAATTTTACTCTGGCACCATTTCAGTTAGTAATTCCAAGCTGAAGAGAGAATTTCGCCCTTACATATTATGCGAGCATCCCCTTCTAATATTAAATTACTTAAGATCCCCTCAGATATATCTAAATGAACATTCAATAAAAAACCTGATTTAGTTTGAAAAACATAATTAACATAAGGATAAGGTAATCTATTAAGAACGATAGCAGCAGAAACACACCCACTTCCACAAGCATAAGTTTCTCCTTCCACTCCTCTTTCATAAGTCCTTATAGCAAATCTGTTCTCCCTTATCTGATCTATTAAATCAACATTAGTTCCTTCTTGTCCAAATGATATAGAATGCCTTACTTTTTTTGAAAAAGCTTCAATAGGAGCTTCAAAAATATTTTTAGCAAATATTATAAAATGTGGATCACCAATTTTTACATAATGACCTTTTATTTTCCTCCCTCCTTCTATTTCTATTATTTTATTCATTTCCACTTTGGCGGGAAGGGGAATTTGTAATTTAACAGCATCTGGAGTTACCTCCGCATCCAAAACGCCCACATTAGTTTCCATAGTCATCTTTCTTGAAGCAATTACATTAATAAAAGCAAATTTCGCTGCACACCTTCCACCATTCCCACATAAATTAAATTCTGAACCATCTGCATTAAAAAATAATGCTTTGAAATTCGCTTTCTTAGAGTTTTCTATCAAAATCAACCCATCGGCACCTATGGAATATCTCCTCTGGCACAATTTCTTTGCTAAAAAATTTGCTTGCTCACTATATGCCTTGCTCCTATTATCTATGACTATAAAATCATTAGCTGCTGCTGACATTTTGAAAAAAGGTATTTTTTCAGGCATTCTTTTTTCCATACCTTCAATAATTGATGTTTAATTATTTTTTTTATAAAATGGAAAATATCTTAATTTCAAAAATGATAAATTTTGCTAAATATACAATTATATCATTAATTTATTTTATAGCGATAGCTTTATTTTTAATCTCCCTAAAGCGCTATCCTATCATTAGGAAAAAATTAAAACTTAATTTAATAATTCTGACGCTCTTGCTTTTAATCTTTAATTCCGTAGTTATTCTAAATATTCCTATTCCTTCTCATTATTCTTTATACATAGAAGTAATCTTATACATCGGCATTTCTTTCAGTCTCATAAGAATTTTATCAATCCTAATTTTTGATTTAGTTGTAGAAAGGAAGCGTAGGATAAAATTTCCTAAGCTTTTAAGGGATTTAGTAAATCTCTTAGCTTATACGATAGTATTTCTGGTTATAACAAATGTTTTATTAAACTGGGATATAACCCCTGTTTTAGCTACATCAGCAGTAGTTACATTGATTTTAGGTCTGGCACTTCAAGATACTTTAGGGAATTTTTTCTCCGGGTTAGCAATTCATTTTGAGCCTCCATTTCAAATAGGAGATTGGATTAAGACAGGAGAAATCATAGGAAGAGTTGGAGAAATTACATGGCGTTCAGTCAAAATAATTACTCGTCAAAATGATACAGTAGTCATTCCAAATAGCATAATTGCTAAAGAAGTAATTGTAAATTATTCCAGACCTTCTGATCTTCATGCCCACAGCATAAAAATAGGAATAGATTATGGAGTTCTGCCGGAAAAAGTCATAAAAGTTATTGAAAATATTTTATATAATATAGAAGAAGTTGATAAATATAAAAAGCCCATCATAAAAATAATAGCATATCAAGATTTTTCAATACTTTATGAGATTAAATTTTGGTATAAAGATTATGCATCTATTGAAATGTTAGAATCTGAAATAAATAAAAGAATTTGGTATGCTTTTAAAAGAGAAAGCATTATTATCCCTTTTCCTATAAGAAATATTTATATAAGAGAGGGAGAAAAACTAGAGTTAGATTGGGAAGAAGTCATTAATTCGTTAAAACCAATTTTTTTATTTCAAGGGATGGAAGATAGCGATATAAAAGAAATAGCTGCTACTATTAAACTAAAAAGATATTTACCGGGTGAGATTATTGTAAAGCAAGGTGATGAAGGTGGTTCAATGTATATAATAAAATCAGGAAAATTATCAGTGGAAATAGAAACATCTACCGGACACTCTCGCTGGGTTAAGGATTTGATAGAAAATGATTTTTTTGGAGAAATTTCTCTTTTAACAGGTGAAAAAAGAACTGCTACAATTAAGGCAAAAACTACTGCTGAAGTTTATGAATTGCAAGCTAATGAATTAAAAGAAATTATTAAAAATAATCCCAAGATTGCTGAAAAATTAAGTTTAATTATAGAAAAAAGGAAAGAAGAGATACTGAAAGCAATTGAAGATGAAACATTAGAAATAGACGAAAGTATTAAAGATGAAAAATTTCTATCAATTTTTATTGGTAAAATAAAAAATTTCTTATTCAAATAAAAAAATGAGCAAATATTTAATAACAGGAGGAGCAGGTTTCATTGGTTCTCATTTAGTAGAATATTTTTTTACGCAAGGAAAAGAAGTAATAATTTTTGATAATTTATCAACTGGGAGATTAGAAAACATAAAGAATTTTTTAGGGGAAAAAGTAAAGCTAATAAAGGTTGATATAAGCAAGAGAAATCAAATAAAAGGAAAATTAAAAGATGTAGAAATTATTTTTCATCAGGCAGCAATTCCATCGGTGCCAAAGTCAATTAAAAATCCTTTATCTACTTTTAGAGCTAATGTTATGGGAACTATAAATATTTTATGGGAAGCTAAATTAGCAAATGTTAAAAGAGTAGTTTTTGCTTCTTCTTCTTCAGTTTATGGCAATATAAAAGAATTACCTATAAAAGAAGAATGCAGCTTAAATCCTATATCACCTTATGGCTTAAGTAAGCTATCGGGAGAATTAATATGCAAATTATTTTATAAAATTTATCAATTAGAAACAGTTTGCTTAAGATATTTCAATGTTTTTGGACCACGACAAAATCCTAAGTCGCAATATGCTGCTGTGATACCGAAGTTTATTAAAAGGATCATAGAAGGCAAGCAACCCATTATTTATGGGGATGGGTCTCAAACAAGAGATTTTACCTATATCAAGAATGTCGTTAAAGCTAATATATTAGCTTCCCAATCCAATAGTGCCGTAGGAGAAGCTATAAATATAGCTTCCGGTAAATCCCATAGCTTAAAAGAACTTGTAAGTTTAATTAATAAAATCTTAGGCACAACTATAAAACCAATATATTCAAAAGAAAGGATGGGAGATATTAAGCATTCTCTTGCTTGTATTGATAAAGCTAAGGAACTAATTAATTATGAATGTGAAGTCCCCTTTGAAGAAGGATTAAAGTATACAATAAAGCAAATTTTAGATAATCAACAATAGATGAGCAGGGCGTTATCGGCTGGCTACCGTATCCCCCGATGGTGCCAGAGTAATTTCATAGGCACCCCCTAGCAGCCTCGCCCGCCGCACCCTAATAGGTTATCCCCAAGATGGGGCTCCAAGATAGTGAAGATGGTGTCTGAAGATGGTGTCAGAGCAATTTCCCATTAAATTACTCTGGCACTTTTGGGTAATTTAATGAGCCTGCCAGCAGGCAGACTTCCCCCAGCAAAAGCTATATTGCTTCTTGCTACCTCTTTTAGAATGCATTTGATCAACGATACATTCTTAAGGATTCCTTTGCTCGTTTTTATTAAAATCCCAAATAGGCAATAGGCTCTTTATCTTATATACCCTAAAGCTTTAAGTTGCTCAATTTCCTTAGGAGATAATACAATTTCCTTTTGCGACCAATTTTTCGTTAAAACACGCCCCAACACCATATTTTCCCTTATATATTGAAGAATCTGATATTTATAATATTCATCTAAGAAAGAATTATGAAAATCAAAGCTTTCCTCTTCAGCAGGATTCTCTTCTAAATTATAAAATTTCCAATACTTTGTAGAGGGATAAAAGATAATATGAAATTTTTCATTAATTGCTGAAACTGCTTTATAATTGCCTATTTGAGAAAAAGCTATGGATTTAGTATAGCAATCATTAGAAAATAAACAATGAGCAAAAGATTGACCTTGCATAGCCTTTAAATTAGTTCTCAATCCTAACAATTCTATGACTGTAGGAGCTACATCAATATTCTCAATTATGCTTTTTACTATTTTAGTTGAGGTTTGTTCCGGGTAATATATTATTAAAGGAATCCAAATGGACTTCTTATGAAGCTCAGAACCATGTCCAAAATAGCTTTTGCCCATCCAATCATGTTCTCCTAATGATTCACCATGATCTGAAGAGATAATCACCACAGTGTTTTTATTAATTTCCTCTTTGAAAATATAAGAAAACAATTCATCTAATGAAAAATCTATATAATTTAAATTTGCATCATATTGGGATTTGACATATTCTTTTAATTGCTCACTGGCAAATATCTTTCCCACATATATTTCATGAATCAAATTCCCCCTATAAAGTAATTTTTTTTGTTCAGAAGGAGTAAATTTAATTCTAAAAGACATTGGAGCATCAAGTGGATAATGAGGCTGTCTAAGATGCATATATAGGAAAAATCTATTATTTCTATTATTTTTAAGCCACTTTATCCCTTTTTTAATAATTTTAGAAGGAGGCACATCATATGGAAAATAAAAATAATCCTGAAATCCTTGAGCAAGTCCACTCTCTTTGGAAATATTTGTTGTAGTAGAAAACATCCCTGTCTTATATCCATTTTTTTGGAAAATCTCAGCAAGCGTCTCAGCCTCCTCCGGAAGCACAGTAGTAATATTGAAAACTTTATGAGAACCCGGATACAAAGAAGTAAATAAAGAAGCAGTAGATGTGCGAGTAAAAACAGCTACTGAATAAGCATTGAAAAATAAGGTGCTCTTTTTTGCAAAATTATCTGTTATAGGAGTCGTTTCTTTAGAATATCCATAGCAACTAAAATGAGCAGCTGAAGCTGCATCCAATATTATGTAAATAAGATTATAATTATTTGATTTCACTTCTTTTCTCTTAGGAACTGTGGCGGCTCTTCTATATGACCTAAAACTCCTCCACTACTTATATATATAAAAATCTTTTTATATCACATTCTTTAGCAATTTCTAATAATTTACATGTAGCTTCATAATTGATGTCATAAAACATCTTTTTATCATAAGATTTTGATGCTAATATAGCAGCAGCATGAATAATTATATCAACCTTTTTTGCTGCATTTCTTAAAACTTCTGTTGAAGAAATATCCCCTTTTATCACTTCAAGTTCACTTTGAAGTAAAGGTAAAGGTATTTGTCTGCTCAAAGCATAGGCTTTATAACCTAAGTTACTTAAATATTCACAAAGATGGCTCCCTATAAAGCCTGCTGCTCCCGTTACTAATATTCTGTCCATATAATCTTAATAACTAAATTATTTTTTCATAATTTTATTCTATCAGTTATCATAGGGTCCAGCTCGCAGCAAGCCCAGGAGCAGCTTTCAACGGTGCCAGAGCAAATTTTTCCTCTTATCCCTCGCCCAGCATCCAGCACCCCGTAAAAAAGATTCCTTGAACTGCTGAAATATTACCCTTATCATATTTTGAATTTTATTATTTGATTCTAATTTACAAATAATGTATCCTTAAAAATCAAGCATGGATAAAATGGTTTTACCTTCGGAAACCTTACTGCTAAAATTGTATAATCATTTTAATAAAATTTATTGGGCTAATTCATTACCTGCTGCTACAATAAAATGGAGCCATTATATAACAAATGCGGGTAGATGCTATAAATCCTTTAATTCAAATAAAGAAGAATACGAAATTCTTTTATCATGGAAATACCATATACGCTATCCAAATGAATTAATTATAACTTTAAAGCATGAGATGATACATATAATTATACCAAACCATGACAATAATTTTATTAAAGAATGCAATAGAATTGGAACTCGCATCTATTCCCTTCCTTTTGAAATTCCAAGTAAATACAAATACAAATGTAGAACATGCAAGAACACTTTTTATGAAGATAAATTAAGTTTATTTTTCATTTGTCCCATTTGCTTTAAAAAAGGATACAATAAAGAAAATTGCATTCTTGAATTTGAAGGATTGCGTCAGTGGAAAATAAATCACAGGGGTGATAAAATAGAAATATTGCCCACAATTGATTAAGATGGATTTAGTTTGTCCGAATTGCCATAGAAAAATAGCTTCTTTTAATTTCAATCATTGCTTATATTGCAAAAAAGTATTTGATGATACATTAATAAAAGAGATGGAAAAAGAAAAATCGAAAAACCCCATGAGGAACATAGAGAAAGAGTTCATTCAATGGAAATTTCAATATTCTATCCCCCAAAAAACTAAAAAAACAATTTCAGTTTTGCGAGCTTCTTCTGTTCTCCTTCTTATCATAATGGGTATTTTATTACTTTATAGTATGCTAAAATTCATATCATTTTCTCGCTCATTCCAATCCCCCTTTTCAACAATTCTTTATGCAGCTTTTCCTATTATCTTTATTTTGTTGGGATTAATTGGCTATATTGTTTATAAATTAATTTTGCGCTAGCCTTTTTAATTCGATTCCTCAATATTTCCAATATTTTTCTAAAATTAAAGAAGCAACGGCTTTACTAGCATTGCTCATCCCTAATTCAGCTTTCACTTTCCTTAAAGCTTCTTTTTGATCTTCTAATAAATAAGGATTTTCCATAAGTTTAAGCACTTCTTCAGCTACTGTACTTGCTTTAAACAATCCTTGATAGAACTCTGGCACCACTAATTTATTAGCTATAATGTTGACTATACAAAGGTAGGGTACTTTAATGAGCCATCTCCCTAACAGCCAAGAAAGCCAATTTACCTTATAAAAAACTATCATTGGGGTTCCTAAAATACAGGCTTCCAATGTTGCAGTTCCAGATGCAATCAACAACAAATCTGCATTGCTCATAGCTTCATATTTATCTTCTTCTAAAACAACTATATTCATTTCATTTAATTTTCTCTCATAAGAATAGAAAATTTCTTTCGGCAAAGCTGGAGCTTTAATCAAATAAAAAAAAATTTCTTTACCTGCACTTCTTGATTTCTGAGCTATTATCTTGCAAATGTTAATTAAAATATTCATATGCCTTTTGATCTCTATAGCTCTGCTTCCTGGCATTATTCCGATAATAAAATCCTTTTTAAAAATCCGATGAGAAGAGGAAAATTCTTCTTTCGTTTTTTGGATCTTTACAATGTCTAATAAAGGATGACCTAAAAATATAGAAGGAACGCCTGCTTTCTTAAATAAAACATCTTCAAATTCAAATAAAGGTATCATTAAATCAACAAACTTCTTAATAATTTTTATCCTATAGCTTCTCCAAGCCCAAACTTGAGGACTTACAAAATAAATAACAGGAACATTCAATTTCTTTAAAAATTTAGCTAATCTAAAATGAAAATCGGGATAATCAATAAGAATCGCAATGGAGGGAGGACTTTCCTGCAAAATATTTTCTATTCTTCTCAAAACTTTTAAGGCTCCATAAATTTTAAAAATGACTTCTAAAGCCCCAATTAGCTGAAGCCCATCAATAGGCTGAATAATATCAGCTCCCATTTGCTCCATTAGCTTTCCGCCCATTGCTTTTATTTTTAATTTTGAGTCAATTTCTTTCAAGGCTTTTATTAAATGCCCGCCATACAAATCTCCTGACGTTTCGCCCGCACTTATGTAAATATATTTTTTTAAATTTTCTACCATCCTGAAAAATAAATTCTTGACTTATTTCAATCTTTATTATTATATTAAGATTGATAAAATGTTCAAATAATAAAAGTTTCATTATTAAGGAGGTAAATTATGATTACCCCAAAAAAATTAATCTTAGCTGGTATCGGTTTTATGTCTTTCGCTGCCAAAAAAATAGACCAGACCATTTCGCAAGCCTTATCGGAAGGTGCCAGAGTAAAAAAGGAAGGTGAAGAAGCCTTTATGGAAGCCAAGGAGGACTTTAAAAAAGTTAAAACTGAGGCAAGAGAATTCCTTCTTAGGAAGTGTAAAAAAGTTATTAATAATCTTGATTTAGTAACTAAAGAAGATATTGATAATCTCTCTCAAAGAATTAAAAATATAGAAGCGAGACTCTCTGATGAGATTAAAAAGAATTGATAAAACTTACAAGCATTTCCAAAGATATCAAAATATTTTTTCCATTTTATTTAAATATGGTTTTGAAGACATAATTGACCGATTAAAATTAAAAGATTCTCTTTTAGCAAAAAGCATAATATTTAAATCATTTGTAAAGGAAGAATTAAAAGGATTAAATACAAATCAAAGAATAAGGTTAGCTCTTCAAGAATTGGGTCCTACTTTTATAAAATTAGGACAATTCCTTAGCCTTAGACCTGATTTAATAGGAGCTGAATTATCTGAAGAATTAGAGCTACTTCAAGATCATGTTGAACCTTTTGGATTTAACATTGCAGTAAACATAATTGAAAAAGAATTAAATTCAAAAAAAGAGAATTGCTTTAAAATAATTTATGAAGAACCTTTAGCGGCTGCATCCATTTCTCAAGTTCATAAAGCAAAGCTAATAAATGGGAAAGATGTAATTATAAAAATTCAAAGACCAGGTATTGAAAACATCATTTTCACCGATCTTGAAATATTAAGTGATATAAGCAGAATAGCTCAAAAATATATTGAAGAACTTCAAAATTTTGACCTTCCCGGAATTGTGGAAGAAGCCTCTCAAGCTATGAAAAAAGAATTAGATTTTCTTTGGGAAGCGCAGAATATAGCTAAATTCAAAAAACTTTATCAAAACGATGATATTTATGTTCCTGAAATATTTTGGGAATACACTAAAGAAAAAATTCTGACTATTGAATTCATTGATGGATTTAAAGCAAACAATATCAAAAAAATCGAAGAAATGAATATAGATCCAAAAGATTTAGCAAAAAAATGTGTTGTTTCTTTATTCAAGCAGATATATATCAATGGATTCTTCCATGCAGACCCCCATCCAGGTAATGTCCTAATTAAAAAAGATGGAAAAATAGCTTTCGTAGATTATGGAATTATGGGCAAATTAAATGAACAAGATAGAATTTATTTAATAAAGCTTTTTTCTGCTATTACGGAAAGAGATATTGAAAAAATTATTTATATTTTTAGAAATATGGAACTGATTTCTGAGGAAACTAAAATACCTTTGCTGAAAGCAAAAATTGGAGATATGATTGATAAATATTACAATATTCCAATAAACCAAATTAAAATTAGCAAGATAGCTAAAGACTTTTTTGATAGTGCCAGAGTTCTTAAGCTAAAGGTTCCTGCTGATTTTGCTCTTATGGGCAAATCAATTGTTGCATTAGAAAGTCTTATCTTTACTCTTGATCCTCAATTTCAAATTGAAAAAATATCAGAATCTTTATTTTCTGATGTAATAAGCTTATCAATGAATCCGAGGATTCAATATAATCGCTTTAAAAAATACTTTGCTTCGCTATTAGAAGTGTCAGAGAAATTTCCTATTTATATTCAATCAATCTCTGAGAAGCTCAGTAAAGGGAAATTCTCCTTAAATATAGAACATAACAGACTACAAGAATTAATATCAGAAATCGACCGAGCAAGTAATAGAATAGCTTTTGGTTTAATTGTAGCCTCACTTATAATTGGTTCTTCCTTGTTAGTTCAAAGTAGTGTAGGCCCTAAATTATTTAATTTGTCAATTCTTGGTATATTGGGTTATTCAATAGCAGGATTACTAGGTCTGTGGCTCATTTTCAATATAATTAAAAGCAAGAATTTATAAAAATTGCTCTAAATTTTTTCTTTAATGCTATTTAGAGCTTTAGTTAATAGATAATTTATAATTTTCATTATAACATGCTATTATGAAAAATATCAATTTATTATGCTTGCTCATAATATTAACCACTCCTCTTTTTTGCTTCATCTCTTTTTATTTTAGTCCATATGAAATACCAATATTTTGCATAATTCCTTCTTACTTTCCTTTGCTAATATTGATGAAAAATAGAAAAATTAAATTAGCTATCTTTTATATGCTTTTCTGGGCGTCTCTATTAGCAGCAAGCATGACTTGGCTAATTTACAAAAATCCCCATATAGCAAAAGAT
Organism: uncultured Acidobacteriota bacterium; assembly: GCA_964423235.1. GTDB lineage: Bacteria > Acidobacteriota > HRBIN11 > MFGW01 > MFGW01 > CAYREJ01. The sequence continues at coordinate 17,252 of CAYREJ010000018.1, forward strand.
AAAATTTTGTATGGCGAGCAATACAAAAAGGAAATGCTAATTTGGGCAAAAACCGGGGTAGGTAAAGAAAGCTCACCTAACATTTTCATACCTTTTCATTTTATAGAACTAATTGCATTCTCTACTTTATCTTTGTTAACGGCAAGTCTCTTCTCAGTTATTATGGGAGCATTTCTTATGAACTATATGTCTTATTATGTAGCTTCCCTTGCTATTGAAGGAAAGAATCAATTTTTACTTATATTAGGTTGGCATCCTTGGGCAATAATAAGAATAATTTCCTTCGTTATCCTCGGAGTTATATTTTCAGACCTTTTGTTATCAAAAATATTTCATTTCAATTTTTCAATTAAAGAACATAAAAATTTATTAAAGTTAGCTCTCCTTTTATGGTTCATTCATGTTCTAATGAAGATTTTCTTATCAAGATTTTGGCAATCCATAATTCTTTCTAATATGAGATAAACCTTCTTTTATTTCCCTATTTGTTTCTTATATTTCTCTTTCATCTTAACAATAAAATCATCTGAACCAAAAAATAATTCTTTAGTGCTCTTTTTCATCCTTAGCAGTTCATCTTCTTTCATTTCTTCTGAGATAAAATCAATAAAATTCTTACGCCGCTCCTCTTCTGTCTTCCCTAAACTCTCATATA
>CAYREJ010000019.1:0-5642 GCA_964423235.1 uncultured Acidobacteriota bacterium
GTGTTTCTCTTTGTGATCTTCGTGGTTTCTTATTTTTTTGCCATTGATTTTTAGGATTTGGAATAAACTGATTATTTACTACCGAGGGTATTGAAAAATTATTTTTTTTTGATATAATATAGGCTGATTTTGTCAAAAGAAATGCTGGCGTAGCTCAGTGGTAGAGCAGCTGATTTGTAATCAGCGGGTCGGGGGTTCAAATCCCTCCGTCAGCTCCATTGTTTCACAAAAATAATTAGTTTTAAAATAATGGAGGTTATATGAAAAAGCTTTTTTTATTAATTGTAGCAATTACTTTTTCAGTTTTTATTGCTTCTCAAGAAGCACCTAAATTTGGAGGAACATTGAATGTAGGTTTAGCTGCTGATATTGCTACTCTTTATCCGTGGGAAATGACAGATATGGAAACAGTATATGTGCTCGGTAATATATATGAGCCTTTAGTTCGTTTTAAAAAAGAAAGCGCGGAAGTTGAACCTTGTTTAGCTACTGATTGGTCTCACTCACCGGATTACAAAACTTGGACTTTCCACCTAAGAAAAAATGTAAAATTCCATTCCGGAGAACCTTTTACTGCTGATAATGTTATAGATTCCATCGAGCTCAACAAAACTTTCCCTGCAAAAGTAAAAAAAATAGATAACTATACTGTATCTTTCAATTTGGAAAAACCCAATTCTGCTTTTGCAATAACTCTCACAATGGAATATTTCAGCATTGCTTCTAAATCAACTATTAAATGCTATAAAGAAGAATGTAAAAAGCATATAGCTGATGGGACTGGACCATTCAAATTCGTTAGCTGGAAACCTAATGAAGAGATCCGCTTGAAAGCAAATGAAAATTATTGGGGCGGTAAACCATACCTTTCAGAAGTTAAATTCATTCCGATGCGAAACAATACTTTTCTAATGGAAAGCTTAAAAAATCAAACTATCCACTTGACGCATGGAATTCAGCCTAACAACATAGAAGAGATTCGTAGAACCCCTCATCTTATGTTTCAGTCTCGGCCAGCTCTTACTATCGCTTATTTAGGTTTTAATACTGAACAACCACCCTTTAATAATAAAAATGTTAGAATAGCTATAAGTTATGCGATCAATAAAAAAGAATTAGTAAAAAAATATTTTTATGGAGGGCAAGCCGGAATTGAAGCAAAAAGTTGCCTACCAGCTGCTATGTTTGGTTATTACAAAGATTTGCCTGAAAGAGAATTTAATCCGCAGAAGGCAAAAGCTCTGCTGAAAGAAGCAGGATATCCGGATGGTTTCGAAACTACTCTTTTGCCTGCTGCTGTTAATCGCCCTTATTTACCAGCTCCTGCTGAAATTGCTGAAGATATAGCTAAATATTTAGCTAATATCGGTATAAAAGTTAAAATAAATCAACCAAAATCCTGGAAAGATTTCTTATTTGATGCTGATAATGGAAATTTTAATATGATTCTTTTTGGATGGATTGCCGATACAGTTGATCCTAATGATTTCTTAACTTCTTTATTATTAAAATCCAGCATAGGTGTATCTAATACTGTTAGATGGTCTAATGAAGAATTTGAAAATTTAGTTCTTCAAGCAAGAGCTCAAAGTCTTCAAGATAGATTAGAAACTTATAAGAAAGCACAATTGATTTTTTATAATGAAATGCCTTTTATTCCATTATTCAGCGCTCTGCAATTAGGAGCCTGGAATGAAAAAGTAAAAGGCTTCATTTTACATCCTGCAAGTAGATTATATCTTCACCAAGTTTGGTTATCCGATTAGATATGAGAGCAAAAAAATATTATATAAGTGGAATTGTTCAAGGAGTAGGTTATCGTTTTTTTGTTGAAAGAATAGCAAGAACTTTGGGATTAAAAGGTTATGTAAGAAATTTACCTGATGGAAGAGTAGAAGTTTTTGCTGAAGGCGAAGATTCGATATTGGAGACACTTGAAGCGAAGTTACGAATCGGTCCTTCGGCTGCGGAAGTTGAAAAAGTAGAAGCTATAGAAGAAATACCTAAAGGATTTAAAGATTTTAGAATTGTCTTCTAAAATATATAATACCATAGCATAAAAGCAGTTGGAAATGCTAAATTAAACTTTATTCATTTTTTTTAAAGTTGAGAAAATTAATAGAGGAGCAGATATGGAACTAAAAGATTACATTAGAACAATACCTGATTTTCCTATTAAAGGGATTTTATTTCGTGATATAACTACTTTATTGAAAGATAAAAGTGCTTTTCAAGAAGCAATTGATCAACTTTACCAATTTACTTTAAAATATCCTGTTGATAAAATAGCAGCTATTGAATCAAGGGGATATATTTTTGCTTCTATAATAGCGTATAAAAGAGGGGCTGGTTTTATTCCTATAAGGAAGCCAGGGAAGCTACCAGCTGAAACCATCCGTAAAAGTTATCAATTAGAATATGGAACCAATGAATTAGAAATTCATAAAGATGCTATTAATCAAGGAGAAAAGATAATAATAATAGATGATTTATTAGCAACGGGCGGAACAGCTTTAGCTTCTGCAGAATTGATTGAAGAGCTTGGTGGAATCGTTCAATCTATAATTTTTCTTATTGAATTGCAAAGTTTAAAAGGAAGGGAATTACTAAAAAAGTATAATGTTCATTCTTTAATTACTTACTCATAAAAGCATTAAAGAAAAATAGCGCCTGTAGCTCAGGAGGATAGAGCGTGGGATTCCTAATCCTTGTGCCCGGGTTCGAGTCCCGGCAGGCGCTCCATTAGATGGATGAGAGGGAAGGAAGCTTCATTTAGGAAAATGCTAAATCTAAGATTAGCATAATTACAAAACCGAGCATCAAGCTCATAGTTGATAAATCTGAGCTTGTCTCTCTTTGAGATTCAGGTATAACTTCTTCAACTACCACAAATATCATAGCTCCTGCCGCAAAACTCAATGCATAAGGCAATAAATTTCTTGCAACAAGCACAAAGGTAGCACCAACAACCGCAGCTATTGGCTCAAAAAAGCCGGATAATTGCCCATACCAAAAGCTCTTCCATCGAGACATCCCTTCCCTTCTTAAAGGCATTGCCACTGCTAATCCTTCCGGAAAATTTTGTATTCCAATTCCTATTGATAATGCAACTGCACCTGTAAATGAAGCTCCTTCAATATTTAAACCTAAAGAACCAAAAGCAAATCCGACAGCCAATCCTTCAGGAATATTATGTAATGTAATTGCGAAAACTAATAATATGCTCCGATGCCAGCTTGTTTTTATTCCCTCTGATTCTACCATCGGAAAACCTATATGCAAATGCGGCAGAATCTTATCTACTCCCCATAAAAAGATTCCACCAAGAAGGAAACCGGAAGCCGGCGGTATCCAAACGGGAATTTTCATCCTTTTTGACATTTCTATTGCAGGTGATAATAATGATGTCCAACTTGCAGCTATCATTATTCCACCTGCAAATCCCAATAAAGAATCTAATACTTTCCTATTGATACTCTTTGTGGTAAAAACTAAGGCTGCTCCTAAAGCAGTCATAAACCAAGTAAATAGAGTTGCAATCAATGCTTGTGAAATATGATTTAAATTGGATAAGCTTTCTAACATAAACTCCACCTAAAGCTTTAAATTTAATAGATATAGATATATTAAATTCTGGATTAATAGTACCTGATGATATAGAATTATTAAAATTATCATAACAATTGAATAATAAATGATGAAATTAGCTTTCTTGTTATCTTCCTTGTTGGGAAGAAAATTTTTTGCTTGAACTGCTCTGCTTATTATTATAGGAAATAAAATAAAAGCATTTGTTATTAATGGAATTGTTAACCACCAAGAATTTTTAAAAAACCAGTTAGAATATAACAAATTCATGCGTGATATATCGGCAATTCTTGCTATAAAAACTAATATAATTCCGGCAGTAGTTAACCAAATTGCATTATAGGCTGTTTGCAACTTATGCTTATATAAATTTATCGTTGCTTTTTCACCGGTAAGCTTGCTTCGTAAGCTTCCATAAGCTGCATAAACTATAAATCCAATATTAAGCCAAGCAGCAAATCTCAGCCAAGAAGTAGGAGGCAGATAATATATTAATCCAAAGCATCCGATAGCTCCCAAAATTGGGAATAAAATTCCAGCCGGAGTTTTGAATGGTCGCTTTCTTTCTGGTTCTTTTATCCTTAATACAATAATCCCTAAACAAACAATGATGAAGGCGAATAATGTTCCTATATTAGTGAGGTCAACCATTTCATCTAAGCTTGAAAGCATTGCAGCAGTTCCAACTGCGATACCTGTGATAATTGTAGAACCCCAGGGGGTTCTAAAGCGAGGATGAACTTTAGCGAAAAAAGGTGGTAGAAGTCCATCTCTAGCCATAGAAAAAAATATTCTCGGCTGTCCCAATTGAAAAACAAACAATACTGCTGTGTGAGCTATAACTGACCCTAACGCAACTATATATATAGCCAAGCCTTTTATATTAGCATATTCCAGCGCAAGTGTTAAAGGTTCTGCCTGCTTGTTAGCCAATGTTTTGACCAACGCTTGGTAAGGAATTATCCCTGTGAATACCCCAGCTATTACTATATAAAATAAAGTGCAAATTAATAAAGAGCCAATGATGCCAATGGGCATATCTCTTTGTGGATTTTTAGCTTCTTCAGCGACCGTGGATACGGCATCAAAACCAATATATGCAAAAAATATTACTGCTGCTCCGGAAGCTATTCCCGACAATCCATTCGGCATAAAAGGCTGCCAGTTTTTAACATCCATATATTTGATCCCTATTATAATGAAGAAAGTCAGAACTACCAATTTTATTAATACCATTCCAGCATTAAACCAAGCGCTCTCCCTTATTCCAATAAGAAGAATAATTGTAATAAAAGCTACTATTGAAAAAGCTAATAAATTAAACACAATTGGAATCCCAAATATATGAGGAGCATTTTCAATAATCCCCGGGATCTTATGAGCAGTTCTTATATCTGTTGATAACCAATCCGGTATTATTATTCCTGCTTCCCGAAGAAGCGTCTTAAAATAATTAGCCCAACTTATAGCCACTGCAACATTTCCAACCGCATACTCTATAATTAAATCCCACCCTATTATCCAAGCTATCAATTCTCCTAAAGTTGCATAAGAATAAGTATATGCCGAACCAGCAATTGGAACCATTGAAGCAAATTCCGCATAACAAAATGCACAAAAGGCACAAACAATAGCTGCAAAGACAAAAGACAGCATAAGACCTGGACCAGCACCTAATCTATTTGCATCTCCAGCTGCTGCTGTCCCAATAGTAGCAAAAATACCAGCGCCTATTATAGCTCCTACCCCTATCATCGTGATTTGAACTGGTCCCAATACTTTCTTCAAAGCATACGAAGGCACTTTTGCTTCTTTCATTATCTCATTTAAGTTCTTTACTTTGAACAATTCTTTCATAAGATTTCATTATTATAGCATGGGTCATGGGTGCCGGGTTATAGGTCAGGGGAAGATAGGAAGATAGGAAGTTGTGAAGTTATGAGGCGGCAAAACTTATCAACTTAATATCTTCCTATCTTCTTAACTTCTTAACTTCCTATCTTCCTATCTTCCTATCTTCCTATCTTCTTATCTTCCTATCTTCCTATCTTCCT
>CAYREJ010000019.1:5692-17829 GCA_964423235.1 uncultured Acidobacteriota bacterium
ATCTTCTTATCTTCTTATCTTCCTATCTTCCTATCTTCCTATCTTCCTATCTTCCTATCTTCCTAACTTCCCTATAACCCATGACCCATGACCCATAACCCCATACCCCATAACATATTGCAAAATAATTTTTATTTATTTATAATAATGGATTTGAATTTAAAGGATTGAGATGGAATTTATAGGATTATTAATAGCGGTGATAACAGCTTTAATTATAGCTGGCGGGATGTTGTTTATAGCTATTTATTTAGGACCGAAGAAGCCAAATGAAGTTAAGCAGCAGCCATTTGAGTGTGGAGCAGAAAAGGTTAAGCCATTGCCGGAGATTTTTCCTGCAAAATTTTATCTTGTAGCAATACTTTTTGTTCTGCTTGATATTGAAATAGCTTTCTTTTATCCTTGGGCTATGTCAATCAGTGAAAGTGGACTATATGGCTTTATAATAATGGTAGTTTACATAGCGATTCTTATATTTGGTTTTGTCTATTTTTGGAAAAAAGGAGGATTTGATTGGAAATGACGGGAGAAGGTGGGTTTTTAACAACAAAATTAGAAGCGGTATTAGGATGGGCTCGTAAATTCTCTTTATTTCAGTATCCGTTTGTAACAGCTTGTTGTGGAATGGAATACATGTCAGTTGCTTGTGCTCATTATGATATAGATAGATTTGGAGCTGGATTACCAAGGTTTACTCCGCGACAATCAGATTTATTAATTGTTGTTGGAACAGTGAATCATAAGATAGCTCCGGTTTTGAGAAAAATTTATGATCAAATGGCGGAACCAAAATGGGTTATCTCATTTGGTGTGTGTGCGACCAGTGGAGGTTTCTATGATAATTATGCTACTGTTCAAGGAATAGACAGAATAATACCTGTAGATGTTTATATAGGGGGTTGTCCGCCGAGACCTGAAATGGTTTTAGAAGGTCTTATGTTATTACAAAACAAAATAGCTAAACAAAAGCAGGAATTATTTTAATGGTTATTGAATCTTCAATAATAAGATTAATTAAAGAAAAATTTGCTAATTATATTATAGGAACACATTCTTTCCGAGGAGATGATACAATCATTATTCACAAAGAAGGTTTAAAAGCTGTAATGCAATTTTTAAAAGAGGATAAGAGGATGCAGTTTAATATGTTAATAGATATAACTGCAGCAGATTATTTAAATAGGGAATCGCGATTTGAAGTAGTTTATCATTTGCTTTCACTTCCTTTAATGCAAAGAATAAGAATAAAAGTTCCGATACCGGAGAAAAATCCTCAAGTTGATACAGTAACTAATATTTGGCCAGCAGCTAATTGGTTTGAAAGAGAAGTTTGGGATATGTTTGGAATTAAATTTAATGGGCATCCTAATTTGAGAAGAATTCTTATGTATGATGAATTTGAAGGACATCCTTTAAGAAAAGATTATCCACTCAAGAAGCAACAGCCTCGTATTCCTTTACGGGAAGTAAAAACTAAATATTAATGAATATGGAATCAAAATTATTTGATATTGATAAAGAAGAAATAGATGGGAAAGTTCATATGATAGTGAATATGGGACCTTCCCATCCGGCAATGCATGGGATAATAAAGATAATTTTAGAATTAGAAGGGGAATTAGTAATAAATGCAGATATAGAAATAGGGTATCTTCATAGAGGTTTTGAGAAGACTTGCGAATTTAGATTTTGGAATGGAGTAATTCCTTATACTGATAGATTAAATTATTGTTCTCCATTAATTAACAATGTGGGGTATGTGATGGCGGTTGAGAAATTAATGGGTATAGAAATACCGCCCAGATGCAAATACATAAGAGTAATAATGAGTGAAATATCAAGAATAGCAGATCATTTAACCTGCATAGGAGCGGCTGGAATGGAATTGGGGGCTTTCACAGTATTTCTTTATACAATGAAAGCAAGAGAATATCTTTATCAGCTAATAGATGATGTATCAGGTGCCAGAGTAACTACTGCCTACACAAGAGTTGGAGGAGTAAAAGCAGATCTGCCTGAAAATTTTAAAGAAAAGACAAAAGAAGCATTCAATGTTCTGAAAGAGGTATTAAAAGAAGTTCATGGTCTTTTTACAGGAAACAGAATTTTCATAGATAGGATGAAAGGGGTAGGGGTTATTTCTGCAAAGGATGCGATAGCTTGGGGCTTTACAGGTCCTTGTTTGAGATCAACCGGAGTTAATTATGATGTTAGAAAAGCATTCCCATATTTAGTTTACAATGAGCTTAATTTTGATATTCCTATTGGAGAAAATGGAGACAATTATGACAGATATTTAGTAAGAATGGAAGAGATGGTGCAAAGCATGAGAATTATAGAGCAGGCTCTGGAAAAAATTCCGGATGGACCAATCAGCGCTGAAGGGTTTGAATATGAACCTATGCAATTAATTGAATTAGCAAAGAAAGGATTGGTCCCGAGAGAAAAAGACAAAATAAAATTAAAATTACCTAATACACTTAAGGGATATGAGAAAGATAAATTTCAGAAGATAACTTCGGGAGAAAAGGAAGTGGTGTTGCCGCCAAAAGAAGAGGTATATACGAATATTGAAGCTTTAATGCAGCATTTTAAGCTTATAATGAATCAGCATGGGATAAGACCTCCTAAGGGAGAAGTATATTTTCCTGTTGAAGGTGCTAATGGCGAATTAGGTTTTTATTTAGTGAGCGATGGAAGTGAAAAGCCTTATAGAATTCATGTAAGGGGTCCTTGTTTCCCGTTGATGTCAGCATTGCCGCTTATGCTGAAAGGATATATGGTAGCTGATGTTATACCTACATTTGGCTCCATTAATATGATAGGGGGTGAATTAGATCGGTGAATAATAAAGAATTCAATTTAGATGATCAAACTAAAAATACAATAATAGAGATATCAAAAGCGTATCCTATAAAGAGAGCTGCATTATTGCCAGCTCTGAATTTAGTTCAAGAGAAATTTGGGTTTATATCAGAAGAGGCGGAAAAAGAAGTGGCGGAATTATTACAGATACAGCCTATTCAAGTTAAAGAGGTAGTTAGTTTTTATTCTTTATTATATGATAAGCCGGTTGGAAAGAACAAAATTTATATTTGTGATAATTTAACTTGCCATATAGAAGGAAGCTTGAAATTAATTCAGCATCTTTTTAATAAATTAAAGATAGGATTTAATATGACAACAAGGGATGGAAAATGGTCTTTATTTAAATCTCCCTGTTTAGGAGCTTGCGAAAAAGCGCCGGTAGTGATTATAAATGGAATTTATTATTACAATGTTTCAATTGAATTAATAGATAAATTAATGTTTGATTTAGATTCTCATTAAATTATTTTTATAAAGATGGAAAAGAAGAATATTCGCATATTGAGCAAAAATTGGGAGATTGAAGATTCTCATAAAATTGATGTATATCTAAAAAATGGGGGGTATAAAGCTTTAGAAAAAGTTATAAAAGAGATGTCTCCGGAAGAAATAATAGAAGAAGTAAAGAAGTCCAATTTAAGGGGGAGAGGCGGAGCTGGATTTCCCACGGGATTAAAATGGAGTTTTGTGCCTAAAAACACTGATAAAAAGAAATATTTATGCGTGAATGCGGATGAAGGGGAGCCGGGAACTTTCAAAGATAGATATATAATGATGAAAGATCCGCATATGCTTTTAGAAGGGATTGCAATTACTTCTTATGCAGTTGGGATTAACACTGCATATTTATATATAAGGCAAGAATATATAGAGCCTATAAAGGTATTAATTCAAGCTATAGGTGAAGCTAAAGAAAGGAATTATTTAGGAAGAAACATTCTTGGGAGTGGGTTTAATCTTGAAGTTTACATTCATAGAGGGGCAGGAGCATATATAGCAGGAGAAGAGACAGGACTAATTGAATCTATTGAAGGGAAGAGAGCAATGCCGCGATTGCGACCACCCTTTCCGGCAACGATTGGTCTTTTTGGTTGTCCGACGGTTGTAAATAATGTGGAGACATTAGCTTGCGTGCCAGCTATTATAGAAAATGGCAGCGAATGGTTTGCTAAAATAGGAGTGGAAAAGGATGGCGGCACTAAATTATTTGCGGTCAGCGGACATGTAAACAAGCCGGGAGTTTATGAAATGCCAATTGGAACTAACTTAAAAGAAATAATTTATGAATGCGCAGGCGGAGTAAAAGGAGGAGAATTAAAAGCAGTAATTCCGGGTGGGTTATCAGCCCCGGTGCTTTCTTCAGCCGAAATAGATATTTCTATGGATTATCAAACATTAGCGAAAGCAGGTTCTATGTTAGGTTCTGCCGGAGTAATAGTATTAAATGATACTGTTTGTATGGTAGATGCGCTGCTGAATATTGCTGAATTCTATGCAGAAGAATCTTGCGGACAGTGCACTCCTTGCCGTTCAGGCTCTGAGTGGATCCGAAAAATTCTTCACCGAATCTCGGAAGGAGAAGGGAAAGAAGGGGATTTAGATCTGCTACTTTCTTTGACAGCTAATATTGCTGGAAGAACTATTTGCGCTTTTGGTGATGCATTATGTGGTCCGGTTAATAGTTTCATTATGAAATTCAGAAATGAGTTTGAAGCTCATATAAAAGAAAGAAAATGTTCATTAAAGACAGCATAAATTACTATCAAAAGAGATTATGGAATATGTAAATATAAAAATTAATGGTAAGGCTGTTAAAGCTGAAAAAGGGATGAATTTAATACAGGCGGCGAAGCAGATAGGAGTTAAGATACCATATTTTTGCTATCATAGAGGATTGAGCATAGCTGGGAATTGTAGGATGTGCTTAGTTGAATTAGAGAATCAGCCAAAGTTAGTGCCTGGATGTGCCACATTTGTTCAAGAAGGGATGAGCGTTTTAACAAACACTGAAAAAGTAAGACAAGCAAGAGCATCCGTTCTTGAATTTTTATTAATCAATCATCCTTTAGATTGTCCAATCTGTGATCAATCAGGAGAATGCAAGCTTCAAGATTATTATATGAATTATGGGAAGTATAATAGCAGATTTATTGAAAATAAAATAAAAAGGGCAAAGGCAAAGATTATAGGAGAGCATATTATCTTAGACCAAGAGAGATGTGTATTATGCACACGGTGCATTAGATTTTGCCAAGAAATCATTAAAGACCAGCAGTTAGGTTTATTTAGCAGAGGAGATTATGCTTATATTGATATATACGATAACAAATATTTGAATACATTGTATTCAGGAAATTTAGCGGATATATGCCCGGTGGGAGCTTTAACTGATAGAGATTTTAGATTCAAATGTCGTGTTTGGTTTCTTGAAGCTACAAAATCTATTTGTCCGGGATGCAGTCGGGGCTGTAATATTTTTATCCATCATCAGCAAGCAAAGCCCTACTTATGGAATGGAAGGAGAATTTTTAGAATAAAACCTCGTTTTAATCCTTTAATTAATAAATCGTGGATTTGTGATTTAGGTAGATATGGGTTTACTTATGTAGACGATAATAGAATCCGAGCTCCTAAAAAAAGACAAAATTCTACTTTTATAAAAATTTCTTGGAATGAAGCTTATTTTGAAATTGCTCAAATTATAAAAGAAATTGTAAAAAAAGATGCTTCAAAGATAGGAATTATACTTTCTCCGCATTTAACTAATGAGGATTTATATGTTGCCAAATCCTTCTTTTCTTTATTAGGATGCAAGCACATTAGTTATAATGCAGTTTCATCAAATACTTATGAAGATGAGATTTTAATCAAAAAAGATAAATTCCCCAATGCTAAAGGGGCAGAATTATTAAATATATCAAATGGAATTAATGACACAAAACAGATTTTAGAAAAAGCAAAAGAGGGTTATTTTTCCTGTTTGTATATTGTAGGACAAGATTTGGTTAAAGAATACGGGGAAGATTATATTTTAGAAGTATTCCAGCAAACAAAAATAAAAATAATGCAGCTGACAAATGAAAACGAGACGAGCAAATATGCTGATTATATATTACCGGCATCAACTTTTGCTGAAAAGAATGGAACTTTTGTAAATTTTGAAGGAATAATTCAATTGATAAATAAAGCATTTTCCCCATTGGAGCAATCAAAAGCAGATTGGGAAATTTTCATAGAATTAGCAAGAGAACTGGAACTCCCATTGAAATTTAAAAGTGAAGAAGAAATCTTCAAGGAAATAGCAGAAAAATATCCTAATTTTGAAAAGCTTAATTACCAGAAAATAACCGAAGAAGGATATAGATTAAAATTGGTACCGGAGGAATAGAAAAATGTTGATAGATATTTTGATAATATTATTGAAAGTAGCATTTCTTTATTCAGCTGTAATGACGCTTGTTAGCATATTAACTTGGATGGAAAGAAAACAAAGTGCTGTTATGCAAGATAGAATAGGAGCAAATAGAGCAAACATTCTAAAATATAGGGCTTTTGGTTTGTTTCATATCTTAGCTGATGGAATTAAACTAATGACAAAAGAAGATGTTGTTCCCCCTTGGGTCAATAAATGGATTCATAATTTAGCTCCATTGATATCTGTCTTTTTTGCATTAGCAGCATTTGCTTGCATACCTTTTGGAGGAAGCATATTTGTTTTTGGAAAAGAAATTAATTTGCAAATTGCGAATTTAAATGTAGCATTATTGTATATATTTGCATTAATATCTTTAGGAATATATGGAGTAATTTTAGGGGGATGGTCTTCACAAAATAAATATTCCATTTTAGGAAGTATGCGAGCAGTAGCGCAGCTAATTTCATTCGGTGTTGCTTTTGGAGCTGTCCTCATTGGGATAGTATTGGTGTATGGGACTTTAAATTTACAAGATATCTCAAAGCAGCAAGGGGAACTATTATTTGGATTTTTGCCTAAATGGGGCATTTTTCTTCAACCACTCGGTTTTTTATTATTCCTTGTGATAGGGATAGCAGAAACTAAAAGGATACCTTTTGATTTACCGGAGGGAGAATCTGAAATCATAGGATATTTTATAGAATATAGTGGGATGAAATTCGGCATGTTCTTGCTAACAGATTTTATAGAGACAGTCCTTATTTCAGCTTTGATAACAGTTTTTTATTTAGGAAGCTGGCAAGTGCCTTATTTAACTTCAGAAGGATTTATTTTCCCCGGTGGATTAATGTTAGGACTTCCTTCTATTCTGGTATCGCTACTTCAAATAATTGCTTTTGGGATAAAGGTATTTTTAGGATGCTGGTTTTTATTATTAGTGAGATGGACTCTGCCAAGATTTAGATATGACCAGATGATGAAATTAGGATGGGAACAAATAATTCCTTTATCTATATTAAACATTTTGTTAACTGCAGGAATAATTTTATACTCCAAAGGTGCATTTAATTTATGAAAATTGAAAAGGAAATAACTTGGAAAGAAAAAATATATTTAATTGAAGTAATAAGAGGCTTATACATAACAAGCAAGCATTTTTTTAATAATTTAGCAATACATATAGCGCATTTATTAGGAAAAGCAACGGATAAAAGAGGAGCTGAAACATATCAATATCCTGAAGAACAAAGACCATTATCTGAAAGAATAAGAATGAGGCATAGATTGCTAAAGAGAGAAGATGGTTCGCCAAGATGCGTAGCTTGTTATATGTGCGAAACAATATGTCCTGCTGAATGCATACATATAATTGCGGGAGAACGAGAAGATGCTATTGAAAAATATCCAATTTTATTTGATATAGATTTGAGCAGATGTATTTTTTGCGGTTATTGTGTGGAAGCATGTCCGGTTGATGCAATAAGAATGGATGTAATAGATATGAAAATTGTCTCTGAAGACAGAAGCAAAATGATATTAGATATAGAGACTTTGCTTTGTTAATAGAATGGTTCATCAAAAATTTAAAATTTAAAAGTTTGACTTTTTTAAAAAAAAATAGTAAGCTAATAAAATTATAAATTTAGTATAAAATGGAGGTCATAAGATGAGTGCCATAGCTTCAAAAATAGCAAGCTATTTTTTAAAAGAGGAGGAGTGGAAATTAGAACAACCTCAAACTACATTTACAGGGACTCCCATTCAACCTATAAAGAAAGGTTTACCAAAAACTACTGAATCTTTGTGTCCGGAGTGTCTTAAAGTTATTCCTGCTATAAAGGAAGAAGAGGATGGTAAAGTTGTTATGAAGAAAAGGTGCGCTGAGCATGGAGATTTTAAAGATACATTATATTCAGATGTAAGATTTTATTTAAAAATGGAGGAATGGGTCTTTGGAGATTATAGAGGAGTAATGAACCCAGCGATTCCAAATGCTACAAGGTGTCCTAGCCAATGCGGTTTATGCAATATGCATACAAGCCATACCGGATTAGCAAATATTGACCTTACAAATAGATGCAATTTAACTTGTCCCATTTGTTTCGCTAATGCTAATAATGCCGGCTATCTCTATGAACCATCCTTACAGGAAGTAAGAAAAATGCTAAAAGCACTTCGGGACATGAAACCTGTTAACTGCCGCTCAGTTCAATTTTCCGGCGGGGAACCTACAATCTATCCTCATTTTTTTGAAGCTCTTAAAATGGCTAAGGATATGGGATTCTCTCACATCCAAATAGCAACTAATGGTATTTTATTTAATGATATTGAATTTGCACAAAGAGCTAAAGAGGCAGGCTTGCATACTTTATATCTTCAAATGGATGGAACTGATGATGAAATATACAGAAGAACAAGAGGAGAAAAATTATGGGAACTAAAAATGAGAACTGTTGAGGTATGTCGAAAAGTAGGATTAAAAATTGTTTTTGTTCCTACTATTGTTAAAGGCTATAATGATAATCAAATAGGAAATATAGTAAAATGCGCCATCGATAATGTGGATGTAATAAGCGGAATTAGTTTTCAGCCGGTAGCTTTTACCGGAAGAATAGCAAAAAAAGAATTGGAAGCTAAAAGATTTACTTTATCTGACTTAGCCCGATGTGTAGCTGAACAAACAGGTTTAACAGATGATCTTGAAGATTGGTTCCCTCTCTCTTGCGTTGCACCCTTCTCAAGATTAATCAGTTCCTTAAGAGGAGAAGAAACAACTCAGCTAACTTGCCATCCTCATTGTTCTGCCGGAACCTATTTATATGTTGACGAAGATAAAAATGCTGTCCCCATAACAAGATTTATAGACATAGGTCCAATGCTAAAAGAAATGGATATGCTATCACGGAATTCTCTTAAATCCTTTTCAAAGTTTTTAACAGAAATTAAAGCCCTTAATGCATTAAGAAAATATTATCATCCGGAGAAAGCACCTAAGGGTCTTACTTTTGAAAAATTCCTCCTTTCGCTTCAAGGAATGGTTGATAAAAAAGTTGGAAGAGGAGAACTCGGCATTAAGACTTATAAAGCTCTTTTAGTAGCAGGTATGCATTTTATGGATGCCTATGATTATGATATAGAGAGAGTTAAAAGATGCGTTATTCATTATGCAGCTCCTAATGGTCTATTATATCCTTTCTGCGCTTATAATTCCGGTATAGTCTTCAGAGAAAAAATAGAAAAGAAGTATTCTCTTCCTATAAGCGATGAAAGAAAAAATGTATTTGGAAGTATGTGCCGGTTTGATTCAATATCTTAAACTTGATTGCTAATTGCTTTTGAAAAGCTTGTTGGAAATTAAATGTATTTATAATAATAAAGTATGACAGAAGCAAAGGCTAAAAGCCGAATGGACTTTTTAGATATCTTGAAGGGATTGGCTTGCATTTGGATGGTGCACCGTCATGTTTGGAATGCTTTAATTGATCAAAATGAGAAAATTCCTTCTTATTATCCTGATTATCTAATAGGAATGGCAGCACCCTCTTTTTTAGTAAGCGCAGGCTTCGTCTTCATAATACTTTTTGATTCTGCTCAAATGAAAAATGAAGTAAACAAAAGAATGAAAAGATTATTATACCGCTGCGCTCAAGTTATTGTTTTAGGATATGCATTACAGCTTCCTTATTTTTCTTTAAAAAAAATGCTTTTTAACCTCACACTTGAGCAAAAGAAATATTTTTTTCACGCAAATGTCCTTCAATGCATTGGCGTTAGTTTAATTTTGCTTTCGTTGTTTATATATCTTTTAAAAAGGATTAATATAATTTATTCAAGCTACTTAGCTGGTATAATTGGTCTTATAATCATATTTTCTTCTCCTTGGGTGTGGGAACACGCTAATTTCCCTATTTATTTCCAATCATATTTTACTTTTAAAACCCTTAGCTTGTTTCCTATTTTTCCTTTCGGCGGAATTTTATTCTTAGGGGCGCCCGCTGCCGCTTTCTATATGCAAATGAAAAGAAAAAATAAGATTCTTACAGCCTTTATAGTCTTTACAATCTTAGGTCTGTTTCTTATGCTTACTCGCTGGGCACATTTCATTCAACAACCTTTTCTTAATCTCGGAAACGCTAACCCATTAATTTATTTATATAAACTCGGCCAAGGATTATTATTTTTGGGAGTTTCATATTTCTTAGAAAAGATAACAGGCATTTTCAAATTCTTAGTGGATTATATAACTTTAATGGGCAAGGAAGCCTTATTTTTCTATGCATTTCATTTAGCTCTTGTGTATGGCTCTCCTTTAAATACAGGATTATATAAATTATATGCTGGTTCATTATCGCTCAATCAAGTTCTATTGCTGGGATTGCTAATATTAATAATTTCTATATTATTCACTATGCTTTGGCATGAATTGAAAAAGAAATTTATCTATGCCCCTAAATTCATAATTGGATTAATCGCCCTTATCTTTATCTTTAAGCCTTTCTAATGCAGGGTAAATTTATGGTTTAAAATCTTTTGGGCTAGTAATAATTTCAACATCTCCAACCCTTTCTGCTTCTTTATAAGCTTCTTCTCTTGCATAGCAGGTTAAAAGGATAAGTCTCGGCTTAATACCTTTTTGCTTTTCATAAATTTTTCCAATTTTATGCAGTCTATTTACATCAAAATCATTAGATTGAGCCTTAATTTCTATAATTATGTGATAAGAATTAGCTATAATCAAATCTACTTGATAGCTGGCGGGATATCCCTTTATTATCCCTTCTTCATCATTTATATAAAATTCTTTGGCTTCTGCATTGAAATAATCTTTTAAAATTAAATTAATTCCTTCTCTAAAAGTTCCTTCAGCATCTTCTCCCCACCTTGAACCAATAGAGCTAATTGTATTTTTAAACTCTATCCTCATTTGCTTTTGTTCTTCTTTAAAATCTTCCCTCATTAGCTTTAATCCTTCCTGAAAATCTTGCCTTGCTAATATCAATCCATTCTGAAATTCCTCCCTCATCAAATTCATTCCTTTTTGAAAATCTTCCCTCATTAAATTCATGTCTTTGCTCATCAACTTAAGTTCATTCTGAAATTCCTCCCTTATAAAGCTCATTCCTTTTTGAAAATCTTCCCTCATTAGCTTTAATCCTTCCTGAAAATCTTGTCTTGATAACATCAATTCATTCTGTAATTCTTCCCTCATCAAATTCATTCCTTTTTGAAAATCTTCCCTCATTACCTTTATTTCTTCCTGAAAATCTTGCCTTGCTAACATAAATCCATTCTGAAATTCTCCCCTCATTAGTTTTATCTCCTCATAGATTGCTTTGAACCTTCTATCTACAACTTTAAATATTTTGCTCATATCTTGCCCCAATTCAATAAATCGCTCATTCGTATCTTCCCTTTGCTTCTTTATCTCCTCTAATATCGCAATGAGATCACCTTTTTCACTAAATCATCAAATAAATTTGTAAATTTATATTTCAGATCAGGTCTTCTTTGAAAAATAGAAGGCAATATTTCCTCTATTACTTTAGCAATAAATTCTTCTGTCATATATGGATAGGAATTCTCTTTCATCATTTTATCAAGCTTTTTCTTTTTCACAATTATATTATAGAATTATTGTTTTAAGAATTCAATTTGCAGTAATTGGGCACTTTTCTACAAAATTTTTGCTTTGAGGATCCTATATTCAATTTATTATTTTTTAATCACGAAGGACACAAAGTTATCACAAAGCGCACAAAGTTTTTTCTATAAAACATATCTCTCTTTGTGATCTTTGTTTCATCTTTGATATTATGAGAACTGGCTTTATGCCGGAAGATCAATAGCATTATAA
>CAYREJ010000020.1:0-8332 GCA_964423235.1 uncultured Acidobacteriota bacterium
GTGCCTCTGTGGTGAAATATAAAAACAGTTCTCATAATATCAAAGAAGGCACAAAAATCACAAAGAAAGATAAATTTTATAGGAAAAATCATTGTTTATATAGTTCCTCAATTATGTGTGCTCTAATGGTAAAAGGGTAATAATTGTGGAACTCTATAAACTCTATAAACTCTACAAACTCTATAAACTCTCTCATTTGCTTTTATTAAATTGTTTCTTTATAATTATATTATTAAAAAAGTGGGTTTTAACTATCGTAATCTAACAAAATTAATTTAATATTCAGTGCTGAATTATACATAAAATATGAATACAAGAGAGAATAAAAAAGGAGGAAAATAAAATGGTTGGAATAGTGGGATATGGATCAAACCTGCCACGCAATCGCATCAAGGTTGAAGAGATAGCCAAAGTATGGGGTGCGGATGCTGAGTCATATCGGAAAGGACTTTTCATAGAGGAGAAGTCAGTTCCTTCACCGGATCAAGATACTATAACAATGTCAGTAGAAGCTTCCTTGAATGCATTGAAGAGGGCAAAGATTGATCCGAAGAAAATAGGTGCAGTGTATGTGGGGTCTGAATCTCATCCTTATGCGGTAAAACCTTCGGGAACTGTAGTAGCAGAAGCAATTGGAGCTACTCCGGAAGTGCATTGTGCTGATTATGAATTTGCTTGTAAAGCAGGAACAGAAGCGATGTTTGTTTGTTTAGCTTTAGTAGAATCCGGAAAAGTGGAATATGCTTTAGCGGTAGGAGCAGATACTTCTCAAGGAGCTCCTGGAGACGCTTTAGAATATACAGCTGCTGCTGGAGCTGCTGCATTTATTATGGGAAAAGATAATCTTATTGCAGAAGCAATTGAGACATATTCTTTTATGACTGATACACCTGATTTTTGGAGAAGAGAATATCAATATTATCCTCGCCATACTGCAAGATTTACAGGAGAACCAGCTTATTTTAAGCATATCCTCGGAGCTGCAAAAGGAATTCTTGAAAAAGCTAAAATGAAACCTTCAGATTTTAAATATGCTGTTTTTCATCAACCAAATGGTAAATTTCCTACAAGAGTAGGAAAGATGCTCGGCTTTGAAAAAAGACAACTTGAAACGGGTCTTTTATGTCCTTGGTTAGGAAATACTTATTCAGGTTCATCTCCGATGGGTCTAACAGCAATTTTAGATGAGGCACAATCCGGTGATTTAATATTTATGGTATCCTTCGGTTCAGGTGCAGGTAGCGACGCTTTCATCTGGAAAGTCACAGAAAGAATTAATGAAGTCAGAGACGCAGCACCTAAAACTCGCGATATGCTTAATAATAACAAAATTTATTTACAATATGGAACCTATGCTAAATACAGGAAAAAAATTCGTAAAGCTGAATAGGAGGTAATATGAGAGAAGTAGCAATTATAGGAGTAGGGATGAACAAGTGGGGAGAGCTATGGGGAAAATCCCTAAGAGATATTTTTGTTGAAGCTGCTTTGTTAGCGATAGAAGATGCAGGGGTAGATAGAATTGATTCTATGTATATAGGATGTATGTCCTCCGGTCTTTTTGTTGGACAGGAGCATTTAGCTTCCCTACTTGCAGATTATTTAGGTATGGGTCCGATACCGGCTACAAGAATTGAATCTGCCTGTGCATCAGGTGGTGCAGCTGTTAGAGCCGGTTTTATTGAAGTAGCTTCAGGATTGAATGATATTGTTTTAGTGGGTGGCGTAGAGAAAATGTTAGATGTCTCAGGGGATGGTGCAACTTATGCCCTCGCTACCGCTGCTGATCAAGAATATGAAGTTTTTAATGGCGTTACTTTTCCCGGGCTTTATGCAATGATGGCAATTGCTCATATGGAAAAATATGGAACTACAAGAAAACAGTTGGCAGAGGTAGCTGTTAAAAATCATTATCATGGTTCAATGAATCCTCTTGCACAATACCCTCAAAAAATAACAGTGGAAGAAGTGCTTTCTTCAACTATGGTAGCTGATCCTCTAAGAATATTAGATTGTTCTCCCATAACTGATGGGGCTGCCGCTGCTATTCTTTGTTCCTTAGAATTGGCAAAAAAAATATCTAAAAAGCCAATTGTAAAGATTATAGGCTCCGGACATTCAACCGATACAATTGCTTTGCATTCCCGAGAGAGCTTATGCGATCTTAAATCAGTTGAACGAGCAGCTGAGAAAGCTTATAAGATGGCAAATAAGAAGCCGGAAGATATTGATGTTGCTGAAGTTCATGATTGCTTTACCATAGCAGAAATATGCGTCATAGAAGCCTTAGGATTTGTTGAAAAAGGAAAAGGTGGTAAAGCTACTGAAGCAGGATTGACAAGATTAGGAGGTAGAATTCCTATTAATACCAGCGGTGGATTAAAATCAAAAGGGCACCCCGTTGGAGCAACAGGCGTGGCTCAAATAGTTGAAATTACTAAACAACTCAGAGGGGAAGCTGGAGAAAGACAGGTAGAAAAAGCCAGAGTTGGTCTAACGCAAAATATGGGAGGCAGTGGAGGAAGCTGCCTTGTTCATATATTGGAGGCATTATGATTTCTGTTCCCAGACATTGGAGGGAAATCCCTCAAAGATATAGGTTAGAAGCTGCTAAATGCAAAGAATGCGGAAAAATATTTTTCCCACCCCGTCTAATATGCTCCCATTGTAAAGGTAGGGAATTTGAAAATATAAAATTATCACGCGAAGGTAAATTACTTACTTATACTATAATAAGAGTACCACCGAGCCAATTCACTGATCAAGCTCCTTATGCAATTGGTATAGTAGAAGTTAAAGAAGGAGTTAAAATCCTTATGCAAATAACAGATTGCGATTTGAAAGAGCTGAAAACCGGAATGGATGTAAAAATTGAATTCAGGAAAATTCAAGAAGATGGCGATGCAGGCGTAATATGCTACGGATACAAAGCTGTCCCTAAATAAAAGGATAAATTTTATTACCCATAAAAAATTACTTAACAACAAGGCATAATAAAAGAGGGATATGTATAGAATAGAATCTAAAGTTGATACAAAGTCAGAAGAGTTTAAAAAGAATTTTGAACATTTTCAAAGATGTGTTGCAGAATATAAGGAATTATTAAATAAGATTAAATTAGGGGGTCCGGAAAAAGATAGACAAAGGCACAAAGCCAGAGGCAAATTATTAGTAAGAGAAAGATTAAAGCTTTTATTTGATAAGGATACTCCTTTTTTAGAATTCTCACCTTTAGCAGGTTATGGGATGTATGAAGAGGAGCCGCCTGCAGCAGGAATAATCACAGGAGTTGGTGTAGTCCATGGAAGAGAAGTTTTAGTAGTAGCGAATGACGCAACTGTAAAAGGAGGAACTTATTTCCCTTCCACTGTAAAAAAGCATGTTCGGGCTCAAGAGATTGCAATGGAAAATCGTTTACCTTGCGTTTATTTAGTTGATTCTGGTGGAATATATCTTCCCTACCAAAGCGGAACTTTTCCTGATAAAGAGCATTTTGGGAGGATATTTTATAATCAGGCACGTATGTCGGCAATGAGAATTCCACAGATAGCGGTGGTATTAGGTTCTTGTACAGCGGGTGGAGCTTATGTGCCAGCAATGAGTGATGAGACAGTTATAGTAAGAAGGCAAGGAACTATATTCATCGGGGGACCCCCCTTAGTGAAAGCAGCAACAGGCGTTGAAGTTTCTGATGAAGAATTAGGAGGTGCCGATGTTCATTGTCGTATCTCCGGGGTTGCTGATCACTACGCTTTAAATGATGAGCATGCTCTTGAGATAACTCGCAATATCATTGCTAATTTAGACCCTCCCAAAAAATTTGAATTAGATATGGCTGAACCGGAAGATCCTTATTATGATCCTCAAGAAATCTATGGAATTATTCCCAGAGATTTAAGAAAGCCTTTTGATGTCAAAGAAGTAATAGCGCGGTTAGTAGATGGTAGTAAATTTCAAGAATTCAAAGAATTATATGGAACGACTTTAGTATGTGGCTTTGCAAGAATAATGGGGTATCCTGTCGGAATCGTTGCAAATAATGGTGTCTTATTCTCTGAGAGCTCTCTTAAAGGAGCTCATTTTGTTACTCTTTGTGCTTTGAGAAAGATTCCACTTATTTTCTTGCAAAACATAACTGGTTTCATTGTAGGAAAACAGTATGAACATGGAGGGATTGCTAAAGACGGAGCTAAAATGGTTCATGCGGTTGCAAATGCGAATGTGCCAAAGTTTACTATAATAATCGGTGCATCTAATGGAGCAGGAAATTATGCTATGTGCGGAAGAGGTTATTTGCCTCGTTTATTATGGATGTGGCCAAATGCTCGCATATGCGTTATGGGGGGTGAACAAGCTGCTGATGTCCTATGGACAGTTAAGAAAAAAGCTCTTGAAGCTAAAGGAATTACTCCTTCTCCGGAAGAAGAAGAAAAATTTAAAGAGCCTATACTTAGAAAATACGAGAAAGAAGCTCATCCTTTTTTTAGTTCCGCAAGATTATGGGATGATGGTATTTTAGACCCCCTTGAGACAAGAGCTGCTCTGGCACTGGCTATATCAATGTCTTTAAATGCTCCTATTCCTGATTCTAACTTCGGCATATTTAGAATGTAAAGAGATTATCAAATATTATGGAAATAACTAATAAAGCTTTTGAAACTATACGCTTTTCCTTGAATGATCAAATAGGAAAAATAATCCTCAGCAGACCAGAAGTTCACAATGCTTTTAATGATATTATGATAGAAGAATTAATAAATATTTGCTCGGAAGTTTCTAAAGAAAAGGATATAAGGGTTATTATTATTACAGGAGAAGGAAAATCATTTTGTGCTGGCGCAGACATAAATTGGATGAAGAAAATGAAAGATTATACTTATGAAGAGAATTTGAAGGATTCTTTACGACTTGCTGAACTTCTATATAGAATATACACTTTACCGCAGCCTACGATAGCACGAGTAAATGGAGCTGCCATTGGGGGTGGAACAGGATTAGTAGCTGCTTGTGATATTGCCATAGCTTCAGAAAAAGCAAAATTTAGCTTATCTGAAGTTAAATTAGGATTAGTGCCTGCTTGTATTTCTCCTTATGTAATAAAAAGAATGGGGGAAATGAAATGCAAAGAATTATTTTTAACTGGCGAAAGAATAGATGCCTATCATGCTAAAGAATATGGATTAATAAATTATTGCGTTAAAGAAGAGGAACTGGATAGTGTAGTGGAAGAAAAGATAAACATGTTGCTTAGCAGTGGACCAAATGCTATTGCAATATGCAAAGAATTATTAGAAAAAGTTCCCATTCAAACTCCTAAAGAGTTTATAAAATATACTGCCGAGGTAATTGCTTCATTGAGAATTAGCGATGAAGCTCAAGAAGGAATGAACGCCTTTCTAGAGAAGCGTAAGCCTAAATGGAGCAAATGAACTATATAAAAAAGATTTTAGTAGCCAATAGGGGTGAAATAGCAGTAAGAATAATAAGAGCTTGTCGGGAGATGAGTATTAAAACGGTAGCTGTCTATTCCGATGTAGATAGAACCTCAAAGCATGTTCAGATGGCTGATGAAGCTTATTGTATAGGAGCGCCAGCCCCTTTAGAAAGCTATCTGAACATAGAAAAAATTATAAATGTAGCCAAAATAAGCGGAGCTGATGCTATTCATCCGGGCTACGGATTTTTAGCTGAAAATCCTATTTTTGCTAAAAGATGCGAAGAAGAAAAAATAATTTTCATTGGACCTAATTCTAAAGCACTTCAATTAGTCGGAGATAAGTTAGAAGCCCGAAAAATTGCTCTCAAAGGTGATATTCCAATCATACCTGGAATGCAGTCCAAAGAAGTTAATTTGAATGAATTTGAAGTTTGGGCAAAAAAAATAGGATATCCGGTTATGCTAAAGGCATCTGCTGGCGGCGGCGGAAAAGGTATGAGAATCATTCAATCTCCAGATGAATTACAATCTGCTATTGAAGCCGGCAAAAGAGAAGCTAAATCCGCTTTTGGGGATGAAACAGTTTATTTAGAAAAATTTATAGAGGAACCTCGTCATATTGAATTCCAAGTCCTTGCTGATAATTATGGAAATGCTGTTCATCTATTTGAAAGAGAATGCTCTATACAAAGGAGACATCAAAAAATAATAGAAGAAACTCCTTCTACTGCCTTGAATGATGAATTGAGACAAAAAATGGGAGAAGCTGCTATAAAAATTATTAAATTAACCAATTATAATAACGCAGGAACAGTAGAATTTCTCCTCGATAAAAATAAAAATTTCTATTTCTTAGAAGTCAATGCAAGAATTCAAGTAGAGCATCCTATAACTGAAATGGTCACAGGAATAGATTTAGTTAAGGCTCAGATTAGAATTGCACAAGGAGAAAAATTATTTCTTCGCCAGCAAGATTTAGCTCAAAGGGGTGCTGCTATTGAATGCAGAATATATGCTGAAGACCCGGATAATAATTTTCTTCCATCCATAGGAAAAATACTTTATGTTCACGAGCCAGGCGGACCAGGTGTCAGAGTTGACTCCTCTTTATATTCCGGAATCGAAATTCCTATGTATTATGACCCCATCCTCTCTAAATTAATCACTTGGGCTGAAGATAGAGAAAAAGCAAGATTAAAAATGATCCAAGCTCTTTCTGATTATGTCATTATAGGTATTAAAACTCAAATATCTTTCCTAAAAGCTGTTATGCAACATCCAGAATATATCGCAGGAAACCTCCACACTAATTTCATATCCCTAAATATGCAAAATTGGAAAGAAGATTATAAACAACCATATTTTAAAATCGCTTTGATTGCTGCTGCCATTGCTTCTTTAAAACAGTCTGCTTCTAAATCCATCGCTGCAAAAAAGATAACTTGGGACCCCTGGATTAATTTGGGACCCTGGGAATTAGGAAAATAATATGATACTGGAATTCGAATATAAAGGAGAATTATTTAAAGTTAGTATTGATGAAAAAAAGGAAAAGTTCTCCATATCAATTGAAAATATTAATTATGATGTGGATTGCAAAGAATTATCTGAAAATTGCTTATCTATCCTCATCGGCAATGAAAGCTATACCATCTTCTATGCTAAATCTAACAAAAAAATTCATATTTTTGTAAAAGGACAAGAATATATTTTTGAAACAGCTCCTAAAGAAAAAATAAAAACCTCTGGCACTGATTTCCTTGAACAACAAGATAATTTAATTTATGCACCTATGCCGGGAAAAATTTTGAAAATCATGGTAAAAGAAGGTGAAAAAGTTAAAAAGAAGCAAAGCTTAGTTATTGTAGAAGCAATGAAAATGGAACATGATATTCGTTCTCCATATGAAGCTGTCATTAAAAAAGTTAATTTTAAAGAAGGTCAAATGGTAAATACTGATTCTCCTTTAATAGAATTAATAAAAGCTGCTAATTAATGTGAGTAAGTAAATTGGGGGTGCTTAATATTTGCATTAACAATTTGCAAATATTTGGATTATAATTCATTATTTTGATTATACAAAAGGTAAATTCTGCTTCAAGCTTTCTTTTTTCTGTGCTATTCTGTGCCCTTCTGTGGCTAATATTTTTTTAAACTCGCCAACTCGCAATAAAATAATAATTCTAAGCTATAATTCTTTCATACCAAATCTTTTTAGCATTTCATTTAAAGTGGTTGGTTTCAAGCCAAGAATCTTTGCAGCTTTCTTTTGCACACCATTGCTTTCTCTTAAAGCTTTCTTGATTAAAAAAAGTTGATAATTCTTAACTTTTGTATAAAAATCTTCGCCTTCTTCTAAATTTATTTTTTCTAATTTAGGGAATAAAATATAATCAGGAAGCAGGTCTTTGGTGATAGAATTATCTTTAGCAAGAACGACAGCTCTTTCTATAACATTTTCTAATTCCCTTACATTTCCCGGCCAATCATATTTCATTAAAATATCAATTATTTCAGATGAAATATGAAGCAAAGGCTTATTATTTTCTGCACAATATTTTTTTACAAAATGATCTACTAATAAAGGTATATCTTCTTTTCTTTCTGCTAATGGAGGAATATGTATATCAATGACATTTAATCTATAATAAAGGTCTTCCCTAAATTTTCCTTCTTGAACTGCATTTTTTAAATCAATGTTAGTAGCAGCTATAATCCTAACATCTACTTTAATAGTAGTAACTCCACCTAACCTCATAAATTCTTTTTCTTGAATAACCCGAAGCAATTTAATTTGGGTCTCCTGATTAATAGTTCCTATTTCATCAAAGAAAATGCTGCCACCATTGGCTATCTCAAACAAACCTTTTTTAGCGTAAACGGCACCAGTAAATG
>CAYREJ010000020.1:8344-17598 GCA_964423235.1 uncultured Acidobacteriota bacterium
TTGCTTTCTAATAAATCCGGCGGCATATTCCCTGAATTAACTATTATAAAGGGTTTATTAGCTCGTGGTGAATTATGATGGATAGCTCGCGCTACTAATTCCTTTCCTGTTCCGCTTTCCCCTTCTATTAGAACAGTAGCTTTACTTGGAGCCACTTGTAATATTAAATTAATTATATTTTTTATTTCTTTGCTTTTGCCAATGATATTTTCTATTCCTACCAAAGATTTGACTTGTGTTTTTAAAGCTATATTTTCTTCCAACAGCTTATGCTGTTGTAAACCTTTTTGAATTGCTATTAATACTGCTTCATTATGGAAAGGCTTGCTTAAATAATCAAAGGCTCCCTTTTTCATAAATTCTACTGCACTTTCCATTGTTCCATAGGCAGTAAGTATTATAATCGGGATAGCTGGGTTGTATGATTTTATAGCTTCAAAAACTTCTTCCCCGCTCATATCAGGCAACATTAAATCCAAAATTACAAGATCTATATCATTATTATCTAATATTTCAAGTGCCTTTTTCCCGTTTTGGGCATAAAATAAATTATACTCCTCCTCCGATAATAAGCTCTGAAAGATTTCCAAAACTATATTTTCATCATCAACTATTAATATATGCCCTTTCTGGCTCATCTTTTAAACTTGCTAAAGGAAAATTTATTATGAAGGTTGTTCCTTTATTTTTCTGAGAATTAAAACTTATATTACCACCATGCTCTTGAACAATAGTATAGCACAAGGAAAGTCCTAATCCGGTTCCTTGCCCTGGAGCTTTAGTTGTAAAAAAAGGATCAAATATCTTATCTTGTATTGAAGGATCTATCCCTACTCCCTCATCGGTAATTGAAAAATAAACTTCTTTATCTTCTTGCCAAGTTTTTATTGTTATATTTCCTCCTTCTGGCATAGCATCCTTTGCATTCAATATTAAATTAATTATTAATTCTTGTAATTTCGCCTCATTCCCCTTAATAAAAAATTTCTTATTTTCAAACTCTTTTATTATTTTTATATTTCTTCCTTTAAAATGAGGCTTTAGTAATTTAATACTTTCCGAGATAACTTCATGTAAGTCTACTAATATTAAAGGTAAGCTTTGTCTCTTTGTTAGGCTTAATAAATTTGATATAGTTTTAGAAGCTCTAAAAGCCTGTTCTTGAATTTTATTTAAAATATTTTGTGCTTTCTTATCTTTGATTTCTTTAGATAATATTTCTGCATAACTGGCAATTCCCGTTAAGGGTGTATTTACTTCGTGGGCAACACCCGCAGCAAGCAATCCAATGGAAGAAAGTCTCTGTGCGTGTAACAACTTCTCTTCCATTTGAGATTGGCTGGTTATATCCTCTATTATTAATATGCTAACAGGACTATCTTCTGAATTGGACCTTAAATTCACTAAAGAAACATTTACTATTAATTGAGCTTCTCCTATTTTTAAAAATGTTTTATAAAATTGTTGGGAGAAACCACTCTTGAAATAATCAAATACATTCTTTATAAATTTATCCGGTAAAACCTGATCAAGCTTTTTGCCGATTATTTCCTCTGATTTCTTCTTCACTATATTGCGAAAACAACTATTGCTCCATACAATCTCTTTTGATAACTTAAAACTCACTATTCCGACATTAATGGATTCCAATAAATTTTCATTAAAATCTTTCAACCTCTCTAATTCTTCAGCTTTCTTGGATAATTCCAATACTAATTGCGAAATTTCAATTGAAACTGATAAATTCCTTGAAATATAAATCATTAAATCTTCATCTTCACTGGTAAGTAATTCGCCGTTTGCTTTGCTTCCTAAAACAATGAGCCCATTTACTTTATCCTTGTAAATGCAAGGAAATATATACTTAAATCCTTTATCTTTAAAATAATTTAATTCCATTGGCAAAGGTGTCTTGCCTTTAGAATCTTGTAAAAATATTTTATTGCTACTACTAAGATAATCAAGCGTATTCTTTTCAAAAGATAAGCTATCTGAATAATCATTTAATCCTGCCCACCCGTTTAATTCAAATACATCTTTATTTCTTAAATATAAAGCAATTTTTATCACTTGAAATGTATAAGCTATCATCGGAATTAATTCTTTACTGAGCTTTAAAATATCAGTTTGACTGCTTATAGTTTTAGATAATTCTGTTAAAGTTTCACGATAATTATAACTATCTTTGTAATATTTTTTATCAATAATCTCTTTAACTCTATCTCTTAAAGGAGAAAATACTATGAAAGATAATATGGTGCTTAAAGTAGCACTAATTAATAGAGAAGCTGTTGAACCCTTTCCAAATATGTATAAAGAAAACATCATTGAACCTATATAGACAAGTATGATTAAAGATGTAGTGATAGTATAAATTATTCCACGCTTTATTATTATATCTACATCCATAAGTCTATATTTTAATAATGAATATGTAAATGCTATCGGGATAAATATTTGAGATAAGGTAGATAACTCTAAAGCTTTCGTAGGAAGCCCTATAATTAAATAGGGTATGCCAATAAGAACAAAAGGACCTAAACCTGCTCCAATCCCAGCTAATATTAATTTTACTTGATTACGATAAGAAATATTTACAGATGTTATATAAGATTTGCCTAAAATGAATACTCCAAATGCCACTCCTGCAAGTAAATACGCTAAATCAATTTTTTCTGAAATCTTGTAAATTAATTCGTAATGAGCATTTATTTTCAATATTCCAAAAATCCCAAAGATAAAAAGAAGAATCTTACCAGTTATTAAAGTTATTGGAATATAAATAATCTTCTTTAATTTTTTTATTAAATCAGCATAATTTACAGTCTCTCCTCCTAATACTATGCATAAATAAATAAAGCTCAGTGGAAATGCAAGCATTGCTATTTCATCTACCCAATAAAAAAACCAATCTATCTTATTTAGCCTCCCTACCAAAGAAAAAGTATATGTGGAAAATAATAATAATGTCATTAGGTAAAAAGCACGG
Source organism: uncultured Acidobacteriota bacterium (assembly GCA_964423235.1). Taxonomy (GTDB): domain Bacteria; phylum Acidobacteriota; class HRBIN11; order MFGW01; family MFGW01; genus CAYREJ01. The sequence continues at coordinate 11,334 of CAYREJ010000020.1, forward strand.
GATAATTTTTCATTCTTCCCCTTAATAAGGACGAATAACCCAAAAGCTAAAACTGAAAAACCTATGATGCAAAGATATGAATAAAAGAAAATTTGCCTCTTACCAAGAGTTGCTATAATTTCTAAAAAAGAATCTCCTCTTTTTATTAAGTATGTAAGCTTGTCTCCCCTTTTATATTTCCAAAGAATCTTAGTAAATTGAATTTTATCAGAAATTTTTTCTCCATTTATGCTAATTAATATGTCATTAATATTTATTGATGGATTTAACTTTGGATTAGATTTGTCTTGAGCAATTAAGAATCCTTTTTCATTGTCTTTCCATACAATACCATCATCCGGAATTGAAATAGAAAGCTTTTGATAAATATTAATGATTGCAAAAAAAACTACTATAATTGATACAGCAACTAATGCTTGTTTTAATTCAATTTTTTGAAACATACTTTTCAAAAAGCAATTATAATGCCTACTGGAAAGATCGTCAACTACAAACTTTTCTCATTATTATATCCAAAATCTTGAATAATCTCCCTTTGCTTCCTGACTTTATTGATTTATTTATATATTTAAATTCCTCAATTAATTAAAATCCAAACCTTTTAAGCGGTAATAAATGTGGAACTCTTAACTCTATAGACTATATAAACTAAAATATGCTATTATATTACATGAGAGAAAAAAATGAGCACTTTTATAAAATATCAGGATATTCCTTATGAAGATTTTCTATCTGCTCTGTCTTTATTAAATAAAAAGGATATTCCACATGCTCTTATAAGTATTGATAAATTAAGAGAAGTCCTATTTAAAGGGGATAAAAGGAAAATAGTCGGTGGAAGCTCCGAAGTATTTCCAATTAAGATATTTTACATCATAGATTATGATATCATAAGAAATACACATAATTATTATTTTCTTTTTCAATCCTCTTCTAAAATCCAAGAAGAATTAGAAAGAATAGCTAAAAGAATTAAAATTGAATTAAAATTGAAAAACATTGATTCTTTATTCAGAATTGATCCTAAATATGGTTTGGTAGTGGGGACATCCAAAGATGCTGTTGATCCTTTTGTAGGACCTGATAAATCCTATTGTTTTATAACATTATATTTAACTAACGATCATAATCATCCTGAGATAGCCCTTTTAGAATATGTAGAAAAAGCTTTTCAGAAAAAATATATAGAAGTATTTGAAAAACATAATCATTGTTCCCCAGGAACTTTCAAACTATTAGGTATTGATTTTTCAAAAATTAAAAAAGCTTTTGTGAGATCCAATCCTCATATCATTTTAAATTATGAAGATTTAAAAGAGCTTTGTCTTTCTTTTGTAGAAAAGCAAAGAATTGAAAACTTAACTCTCTCTTTTATCTATGAAGAAGTTTCAGAAGAAGAAACCAATGAATGCATTTTGGATAAAACAAAAGCATCATTTTATCCAGCTGGTCTATGCAAATTTTTTATAAATACTGAGGAATTACTTAAAGCTTAAAAAATGCTGAGCAATAAATTTACTTTTTTAATATTTATTTTTTTGATAACTTTCAAAATTGCTTTGGCTGATATTGCAGTTTTTAATCATGGCAGTAAACTAAAAATAAAAACTTATATTCAAGAAGAGAATTATTTTCGTCTTATCTTATCTGAAAATGGTGAAATGAGGATTCCTGCAAGTTGGATTAAAGAGATAATAATTCAACCAAAAGATAATATGGAACAAGAGATGGACCGAAATTCTTTTAATGAACCTCCTTATTTAGATATGATAAAAAAATACTCACAAGAAGCTTCTTTAGATTGGCAATTAATCTATGCTATCATTAAGATAGAGTCAAATTTTAATCCGGAAGCTGTATCTCCAAAGGGAGCACAAGGTTTAATGCAATTAATGCCCGAAACAGCTCTGCTTTACAATCTTACTGACCCTTTTAATCCGGCAGAAAATTTAAAAGCAGGCATCAAGCATTTCAAAATGCTTTTATCTTTATACAATAATGATTTGGCTTTAGCCTTAGCTGCTTATAATGCAGGAAAAGATAATGTGAAAATTTTTAATGGAATTCCACCTTTTCCTGAAACTCAACAATATGTAAAGAAAATTTTAGGATATTATAATTCCTTAAAGAAAAATTAAGTGGATAATTTTAAAAAACTCTCATAGAGTTTTAGAAATTAGTTGTAGAATTAAGAAGGAAAATTATCAAAAATATTGGAGGTAATATGATAATAGGAATACCCAAAGAAGAAGGAACAATGGGGATACAGGAAAAAAGAGTTGGTTTAAATCCCATTGGAGTTTTAGAAATAATTGATATGGGTGGAAAAGTATTAGTTGAAAGGGATGCTGGGCTTGAAGCAGGTTTTTCAGATAAATCTTATCAAGAAGTCGGAGCAGATATTGTTTATTCTAAAGAAGAGATTTATCAAAGATCAGATGCAGTTATTAAAATAAGGCGTCCGGAAGCTTATGAATTATCTTTATGCAAGAAGGGCTTAGCAATATTAGCCTTTCACCATTTAGCGGTTGCTCCAAATTCTATAATAGAAATGATGGAGAAATTAGAAATAACAGCAATTGGTTATGAGATCATACAAGCTAATGATGGCACATTACCTATACTGAAGCCGATGAGCATGATAGCTGGAAGACTAGCTCCTCAAATTGCAGGATACTTATTAGAAACGGGTAAGAGTGGTGGAAGAGGAATTCTTTTAGGAGGTTTGCCTGGAATTCCTCCTGCTGAAGTAGTTATTCTCGGTGCCGGAACTTTAGGTTTCTGGGCTGCTCAAACCTTTTCAGGTTTAGGTTGCAATGTTTATCTATTGGACATTAATTGGCATAAGTTAGAAGAAGCCGATCAAAAAATTAATCGTATAATTACTATGCTTTCTACAAAAAGGAATTTATTAAAGGTGGTATCATTCGCAGATGTGCTAATTGGTGCCGTTTTAGTTCCGGGTGAGCGAGCTCCTGTAATCATTAATAGAGATATGGTTAAATTAATGAAAAAAGGTTCTGTAATTATGGACTTTTCCATTGATCAAGGCGGTTGCATCGAAACTTCTCGGTTAACACCCAACATTGAAGCTGTCTATAAAGAAGAAGGAGTTGTTCATTTTGCTATGCCGAATGTCCCTTCTTTAGTAGCAAGAACATCTTCCAGCACTATTACAAATGCTTTATTGCCTTATATAAAAATTATTGTATCTAAAGGAATAGATGATGCTCTCTCTGCTTGCGAAGAATTAAAAAAAGGAACTTATATAATGAAAGGGAAAATTACTCATCCTAACATCTTCAGAGGTTCAACGGGTGAGTAAGCAATGACAAGTAGCATCAAAAGAAGCCGCTGCCGAAGATTACTCTCCAAGGAGGCAATATGCATAGTTGGATTCAAGAATATAAGAAAAAAATATGTTCAGCTGAGGAAGCTATATCTTTAATTAAAAGCGGAGATTATATATACACCAGCGGTAATGCAGCTACGCCTTATGCATTGCTGCGAGCATTAGCTATGAGAGCAGATGAATTGGATAATATTACTCTAACCCATGTTTTAATGTTAGGAGAAGACCCCTTGCAAGAAGCTGTGAAAGCTGGGAAAATTAGGCACAATTCTCTTTTTGTCGGACCAGCTGATCGGGTTGCTGTTAATGAAGGGAAAGCTGACTATGTCCCAATCTTTCTTAATGAGATTCCCCAATTATTTTATTCCCGCCAAATTCCGTTAGATGTAGCTCTTTTGCATTTATCTCCCCCAGATGAACATGGCTTCTTAAGTCTTGGCGTAGAAGTTCTTGCATCTAAAGCTGCTGCGGAATCCGCTAAAATTGTTATAGCACAAGTAAATGACCATATGCCAAGAACTCTGGGCGATTCATTCATTCATTCATATTTCTAAAATAGATAAAATAGTAGAAGTCTCTGAGCCTCTGCCGGAATTACATCGCCAACAACCAACAGATGTAGAAATAAAAATTGCAAATCATATCGCCAATTTAATTGAAGATGGTTCTACTCTCCAACTTGGCATAGGAGGAATTCCCGATGCTGTCCTTTCTTTGCTTAAAGATAAAAAAGATTTAGGAATCCATACTGAAATGATTTCTGATGGATTAATGGAAGCTTTAGAACAAGGACTTATTACAGGATATAAAAAAACTTTACATCCCGGCAAAGCTATTTGCACTTTTATCCTCGGCACAAAAAAACTTTACCAGTATGTTCAGAATAATCCATTTTTTGAAATTCATCCTGTTAATTATACAAACGATCCTTTCATAATAAGCCAAAATTATAAAATGACAGCCATTAATTCAGCAATTGAAGTAGATTTAACCGGTCAAGTATGTTCCGATTCAATTGGAACATATATTTACAGTGGCTTTGGAGGGCAAGTAGATTTTATAAGAGGTGCAGCCAGAGCTAAAGATGGAAAACCAATTATTGCACTTCCATCTACTGCTAAAAATGGCACAACCTCTCGTATTGTTCCCACGCTAAAAACTGGAGCCGGCATTGTTACTACCAGAGCCGATGTCCATTATATAGTCACAGAATTCGGCGTCGCTTATCTTCACGGCATGAACCTTCGCCAAAGAGCTGAAGCTCTCATTAAAATTGCTCATCCTAAATTTCAAGAAGATTTACTAAAAGCTGCTAAACTCCGCTTCCGCAATTGATCTTATTTTTATGAATTGATGCCAGCTGCTCTTCATCATAATCCCCAAATTCACCCACTCCCCCTTCACGGCATTTCTAAAACCTTCCCTGCCTTTTTATCTGATTCTAATAAAAGAAAAGAAAATATTAGCCCAATCACCCCTAAAAAAGCAAACATTATCATGCTTGCTGTATAAGAATGAGTTATATCACGAAGCTTTCCATTTAAAAACGGAAATAAAGCAAGACCGATGTTTTGTATCATTGTAGTTAGACCAAATGCAGTTCCTATCTTTTCTTTTTGAACAATTAAAGGTATTGAAGGCCACATTGCTGCTGGAACCAATACAAAGGCTACTCCTAACAAAATCATCGGATAAGCCGGATAAATATATGTTAGCCCCATTACTAAATGGGAAGGTATCATTATCAAGGAACCAAATACCATCAAAGAAGCTCTTCTTCCTATTTTATCAACTAAATACCCAGCAAAAGGAGCAAATACCATCGAAGCAAATATTATTATTGAAGAGATACCGCCAGCTGTGCTAAACATATGGATAAAATTATTCATTACTTTATAAAGGAAACCACCTGTCCCCGCTGCTACCCTTGCTATCCCCCACTTATCTACAAAAAAATCTGTTGAAAGTGCTGTGAAAGGAAATATTGCTGAATAAAATGTAACGCATAAAATTGTTACATACCAATAGCTACGACTAAATGCCCTTATATCTTTAAATACAATTTTTTCAGATGAACCCTCTTTGCCTAATTCATATTGTTTTTCCCCTATCTTATCCAAAATTATATAAACAATATTAGCAATTAAAGAAAGCAAGCAAAACAAAGAAGCAGCAATTAGAGCATAGCGATAACCCCCGTAATAATGAGCTATTAATTCTCCTGTATTGAAACTAAAAATTGTTCCTAATCGGCTTACAGTAAGGGTAATGCCGAAGGATAAAGCTAATTCTTTTCCCTTAAACCATCTTGTAAGCATTGCCATTTGTGCCACTACTAAAGGTTCTGAACCGGCACCAAATATAAAACGACCTAAAAAAAGCAACCACAATACTTTCGAGAAAGCTACCATTAATGATCCTATGAAAACTAATAATGAAAATATCATACTGGAAATACGAATTCCAAATCTGTCTATTAATATGCCTCCAATAAGAACTGATAAAATTGCTGCTATGCTATACATTGAATAAAAGGTTCCAATAACTTCTCTCTTCGCTCCTAATTCCTCTATTAAGCTCGGCGATATCGCACCAATAATATCATAAGCAAAATAACTTCCGAATGTTATTAAGCTTATGAATATTAAAATTCCAAATCTATATCTTTTATTATCCATCCACTTATCAAATTGATTTATTGGTATACTTTTCCATCTTTTTATTTATTTAAAATAAGCTTATTTATCATATTACCTCTGTAATGTCAAGCATTCAAATTAAAATTAAAACCACAGGATTACACAAGATTAACACAAGATTAAAAATAGATAAAATTAATATGAAAAAAAATCTTGTGTTAATCTGTGTTAATCTCGTGGTTTAAAATTGAAACCACAGGATTCCACAAGATTA